>NZ_WQPW01000064.1:55204-84894 GCF_018785465.1 Clostridium sp. MCC328 | reverse complement strand
ACCTTCGGCTATATCCTTCCCACTACCGGGCGGATTCGGGACTTGCACCCGCTAGAAACGTGCGCCGCCGGGCGCACGTTAACAAAACAGCCGCCCCGGTCATATCCTGGGCGGCTGTTTTCATATCTGTTTTCTTTTTCCAATACAGTTTCCCGGTTGCGCCTTGTCATTTTCCCGTTCCTGTCGTATGATATGGATAATCTGAATTTACAACCGAGAGGAGATCTATGTACACTTACACCTGGTATCAATGGCTTACATTTTTTTATCTGTACTGTTTCTTTGGCTGGATCTTTGAATCCGCCTACGTTTCCTTAAAACAGAAACGTTTTGTAAACCGCGGCTTTTTGCGGCTACCAATGCTGCCGTTATACGGAAGCGGCGCAGTCATGATGTTATGGGTATCTCTCCCGTTTCAGGACAGCCTGATCCTCACCTATATCTCCGGCGTTATCGGTGCCACGGCTCTGGAGTACGTGACCGGATATGTGATGGAACGTCTTTTCAGAGTCCGCTACTGGGATTACAGCAACCAGCCCTTTAATGTCCACGGATATATCTGCCTCAGCTCCTCCATCGCCTGGGGATTCCTGACGATTTTTATGACGCACCTGATCCACAAGCCCATCGAGCGGGCTGTCCTCGCGATGCCGCTCTACTGGGATCTGTTTTTTGTGTTTTTTGTGACGGTGCTCTTTGTTTACGATTCCATCATCTGCACAAAGGAAGCTCTTGCCTTTGGAAAGTCCCTGGAAGCTATGCAGAAGCTCCGTGCGGAGCTTGACAATCTTCAGGTACAGCGCGCGCTTCTCAGGATGAATACCGAAGACCGCTTGCAGGCCGCCAAAGAAGAACTGCTGGATCAGATCGAGGCAAAGAGAGTTCAGGCTGCCGCTCTCACCGGAATGAGTATGGAAGAATTCCGGGAAAAAGCCGGTACAAAGTTCAAATCCATCAAGGAAAAACCGGCTGCCGGTATGTCCCTGATCCAGGAAAAAGCCGGAGCTGCCGCAGATTCCATCCGCGATCTCTCCAATGTCAGCCTTGAGGAATTAAGGGCAAAGGCCGGAGGAAAGCTCGACAGTCTGAAAGACCTTACCGGAATCCATCTGGAAGCGCTCCGCGGGAAATCTGCGGAACAGCTCGCCGAAATGTTAAAGGAACGGGAATCCCTCCTCGCCGCACTCCGAAAGGAACGCCGCCGCTTCCGCAAAGAAAGGATCCACTCCAACCCGACCGCCGTTTCCCCGAAGTATGCGCGGGAATTTGAAGAATTGAAGAAATACTTTGAGGACGAAGGAAGAAATGCAACGCCGCAGTAGAAACCGGAGGTTTCTTCCCGGCTCACCCAAAAAAGAATGTGCCTTGGCACATTCTCGCGCCTCGCGCGGTCGCTTGCGACAATCTACATCTTCGCGCGAGTGCGCATCTTTGGCACGTTAGTGCCTTTTTATGTAACAGGGAATTCCTCGGAATTTCCTGTTACATAAAAAAGAGGTTCATCTCCCCATAAGTGGAAATGAACCTCTTTCTTTTCTGTTTTTCAGGTCTTACGCCTCCGGTTTTTCAACCTGAACGATCGCCTGTTTCTGCATCGGGATACGGCAGTTCTTATTGTTGCCAAACTCAACGATAACAGTATCGTCTGTCATATCAATGATCACTCCGTAGAATCCGCTGGATGTCAGCACGCTGTCACCGACTGCGATGCTTGCCATCAGTTCCTGCATTTTTTTCTTTTCCTTCTGCTGCGGTCTGATCGCAATGAAGTACATGAAAGCAAAGATTAAAACAATATATCCAATCAAAAATGCCGGGCTGTTAGTCATATCCGTTGCACCTCCTTTTCTTATACCTTGTCTTTATAGTTCCCTGTCACGCCCTCCAACTTTTTCTCTTTGTACTCGGCGTAGCAGTGGTTCTCAATAGCTTCCCTGATCTCCGTCATCATCGTGTTGTAGAAGTAAAGATTGTGGAGCACACATAAGCGCATTCCAAGCATCTCTTTTGCCTTCAGGAGATGGCGGATATAGGCCCTGCTGTATGAGCGGCAGGCCGGACACTGGCATCCCTCTTCGATGGGGCGCATATCCTTTGAAAACTGCTCATTAAACAGGTTGATCTTTCCGTGGTTTGTATATACATGACCATGACGGCCATTTCTTGTCGGGTAAACGCAGTCGAAGAAATCAACACCGCGGTCCACCGCCTCAAGGATGTTCGCCGGGGTTCCGACGCCCATCAGGTAAGTCGGTTTCTCTTCCGGGAGATGCGGAACCACCACATCGAGAATGCGGTACATCTCCTCGTGGCTCTCACCGACCGCAAGTCCGCCGACCGCGTAGCCGTCGCAGTTCATCTTCGAGATCGTATCTGCATGCGCGATCCGGATATCCTCGAAGGTTCCGCCCTGATTGATGCCGAACAGAAGCTGTTCCTTATTGACGGTATCCGGCAGGGAATTTAATCTCGCCATCTCCGCCTGACATCTCGCCAGCCATCTTGTAGTTCTCGCGACAGAATTCTCCATGTATTCTCTGGTACACGGATGCGGAGCGCACTCATCGAATGCCATCGCGATGGTGGAACCAAGGTTTGACTGGATCTGCATGCTCTCCTCCGGTCCCATGAAGATCTTATGACCATCGATGTGGGAGTTGAAGTAGACGCCTTCTTCCTTGATCTTTCTGAGTCCGGCGAGGGAAAATACCTGAAATCCGCCGGAATCGGTGAGGATCGGACGATCCCAGTTCATAAACCTGTGGAGGCCGCCGAGCTCCTTGATCAGCTTGTCGCCGGTCCGGACATGAAGATGGTAGGTGTTGGAAAGCTCCACCTGTGTCCCGATCCCGCGAAGGTCATCGGTGGACACAGCGCCCTTGATCGCGGCGACAGTTCCTACATTCATGAATACCGGCGTGTGGATCGTGCCGTGGACTGTCTCTACGTCAGCCCGTTTGGCACGTCCGTCTTTTGCCAGAATCTTATATTTCATATTTCTCTTGCCTTATCGTTATTTTCGAAACGACGTTCTTCCGGTTATTTTCTGGATTTCTTCGCTTCCTTTGCTGCCTTCTCAGCATCCTTCTTTGCCTGTTTTTCAGCTGCGTCCTTCTTCTGCTTCTTTGTGGTCATTACATACCACATAGCGCCTGTCAGGCATACGGAAGAGTAGGTACCACAAACGATACCTGCCATTAACGGGAGTGCGAACTCACGGATGGAGGATACGCCCATGATGAACAGAACAAATACCATGACAAAGGTCGTCAGGGATGTATTGATGCTTCGTGTGAAGGTCTGGGTGATACTTGTATTTACAATATCAACGGTGGATGCCTTCGGTCCCATGAGCTTGATGTTCTCACGGATACGGTCGAAGATAACGATCGTCGCGTTGATAGAGTATCCGACGATAGTAAGCAGGCAGGCGATCGCTGTGGAACCAACGGACCACTTTGCGAGGGCATAGCATGCAACTACAACCAATACGTCATGGACAAGGGCTAAAACAGCACTTGCAGCGAAACGGATATCCTTGAATCGTACCCAGATATAGAGAAGCATAAATACGGTAGCGATCGCTGTAGCCATAACCGCGTCGCGCTTCATCTCAGCACTTACCGCACCGGAGATGCTCTCTGCGGTGATCTTTGACTCATCAACACCGAAGTTCTCAACAAGTGCCTCGTCTAATGCCTGACGCTCTTCCACGCTTAAGGTTCTTGTCTTGATGATCACCTCGTTTGTTCCGGCAACCTTCTGTGTCTGCGTATCCGCACTGTTTGTGATGGATTCGACTACCGGAACGACCTCGCTTGAGATTCTCTCCAGAGACATGTCCTCATTGAAGGTCACGCTTGTGGAGGTACCGCCCTGGAAGTCAAGGGAGTAATTGAACGCGTTTCCGATGGAAGACTTGTTCATTACCATTCCTGCAACACCTGCGAGGATCATAACAGCTGAGATGATAAAGCAGATATTTCTCTTTCCGAGAAAGTTGATCGCCTTCTTCTCTTTTCTGATGCCGTAGAACTTCTGATCCTGGAATCCAAGGTTATACAGGGTGTTCAGTGTGAACTTTGTAACGAAAAGTGCTGTAAACATGGAAAGAACGATACCAAGGGCAAGTGTTGTAGCGAAGCCCTTAACTGTACCGGAGCCTCTCCAGTAAAGAACAGCCGCTGCGATCAGTGTTGTCACGTTACCATCGACGATGGCGGATAACGCTTTCGCAAAACCTGTCTTGATCGCGGAATGAACGGTCTTTCCGAGACCGATCTCCTCCTTGATACGGGTGAAGATGATGACGTTCGCATCAACCGCCATACCGATGGAAAGGATGATACCGGCAATACCCGGAAGTGTTAATGTAACCTCAAAGGCCGCGAGCAGGATCAGCATCAATGCCACATAGAGGCAGAGTGCAAGGGATGCCGCAAGACCCGGGATGAGGTAAACTACGATCATGAATACGCATACGATTCCGAAACCGATCGCGCCGGCCTTTAAGCTTGTCGTGATCGCTTCCTGACCAAGTTTCGCGCCTACCACGTTGGAACGGAGTTCCTCCAGTTCCAGGGAAAGGGAACCGATACGGATCGTGGACGCAAGATTCTCAGCCTCTTCATAGGAAGTCATGCCGGAGATAGATGCCTGTCCGCCTGTGATCGCCTGCTGTACGGTCGGGTTAGAGTACATCACATTATCGTAAACGATCGCGATCTTCTTGCCGACGTTCGCTGCAGTCACATCTGCGAATTTCTTAGTACCTTCATCCGTAAATGTAAGCGCTACTTCATAGTTATTGTTTCCTGTCTGCTGGTCTTTATAGATCACAGCTTTCGCAGAAGCTACATCGGTTCCTTCCAGTACAACATTCCAGTTCTCATCATAGAACTGTAAGGATCCCGGCTTACCGAGCTCTTCCAGGATCTTGTTCGCGTCTGTGACACCCGGAATATCAACATTGATACGGTTTCCGCCTTCCTGATAAACCTCTGCCTCAGAGCTGTAGTTCTGTACTCTCTGCTGCAGCTTGTACTGGGTATCGGACATATCCTCGGCGCTCGGATTCTCTTCCTTCGCCTGGTAGGTAATGCTGACGCCGCCTGCCAGATCCAGACCGAGCTTGATTCCGCCATTCTGGGAAGTTACTCCGTTCTCATCGGTGACCAGCTTACTCTTCTGAAGAGTATCATAGCCGAAAAATCCGAAGATACCGAGCACAACGAGCAGTCCCAGGAGGCCGAGCAGTCCCTTTCCTTTGTTGCTCTTCATGATAAAATCTCCTTCTTGATATGATTTCGAGGTTCAAAAGGCTTTTTGTCCCTCTTGATTCCGGAGTCCGCCGTAATCACCGCCTCCGTCATCCTTACAATAACAATCCGGGGTTTTCTTCCCCTGACCGCTATGATCGATTTAGTTGTTTTCCTCGTCCTCCGCTAAAGCAGCACGGATCATAATCGCGCACTCGATACGTTTTTTCTGCATTTCGCAGCCGATATCGTAGGCATCCGTAATGCTGCCGTGGAAGTTGAAGGAATTTGCCGCGCATCCGCCGCTGCAGTAGAATCTCGCAAAGCAGTTTTTGCATTTTTCTTTCGCGTATACGTTGCAGAGCTTGAATTCATCGCGCACCTTCGTGTTGACCACGCCGGTATCCACGTTTCCAAGCAGGAACTCTTCATTTCCAACGAACTGGTGGCACGGATATAAGTCTCCCCACGGAGTTACCGCAAGATACTCGGTTCCTGAACCGCAGCCGGACAGACGTTTCGCAACACACGGTCCCTGACTTAAATCAAGCATGAAGTGGAAGAATTTGAATCCTCTTCCCTCTTTCTGACGCTTTACAAACTCTTTTGCGAGTCTGTCATACTCATCCATGATCTGCGGAAGATCTTCCTCACGGATGGAGTACGGCTCTTCCGGAGCTGCAACTACCGGCTCCATAGAAAGCTTCTCAAAGCCGAGATCCGCATAGTGAAGGACATCGTTTCCGAAATCCAGGTTGTTTCTTGTGAAGGTTCCGCGGACGAAATAATCCTTCTCGCCGCGTGATTTCGCGAATTTCTGGAATTTCGGAACAATAAGTTCATAGCTTCCCTTACCGTTTCTGAACGGACGCATCCGGTCGTTGACCTCCGGACGTCCGTCAAGGCTTAAGACCACGTTGCTCATTTCCCTGTTGCAGAACTCCATGATCTCATCGTTTAAGAGTACGCCGTTTGTTGTCAGTGTGAAACGGAACTTCTTATTGTGCTCCTTCTCCTGGGAACGTCCGTATTCCACAAGCTGTTTTACAACGTTCCAGTTCATAAGCGGCTCGCCGCCGAAGAAATCAACCTCAAGGTTGATGCGGTTTCCGGAGTTTGCGATCAGGAAATCCAGCGCCTTCTTTCCGACCTCAAAGCTCATGAGGGCGCGGCGTCCATGGTACTCGCCTTCCTCTGCGAAGCAGTACTTGCAGGCAAGGTTGCAGTCATGGGCAATATGAAGGCAGAGTGCCTTCACGACCGTCTGGCGTTTCTTGAAATCGATCACATAATCTTTGTAAATATCCGCAGCGAACAGCTCCTCCGCGTCGATGAGCTCCTGAATATCGGAGAGCGCATCCTCAATATCTTCTGCAGAGTACTTACAGACCAGTGCTTCTCTCACTGCTTTTTTCTGGTCATCCGTGAGAGGCATCGGTTTTTCCATATCCGGGACGATCTTCGCGAGAACCTCCACGGCATCGTAGAGCAGCGCATCCACGGAATGAACCGATCCACTGTTTACGTCCAAAACAATATGGTATCCATTATTTATATACTGATGTATCAAAGCTAACTTTCTCCTACTGTCTTAATTTTCAGGTGACTGTTCCGTCTCTTCCCGATTACAGTCACGATCTGATGGTCTCCTGACTTCTTTCTTACCTGCCCTTTGTGGTCTGTCAGTGGCGGCTTTCCCGGCATCGCTGTCCGGGAAACCCGTCACCGGCAGATTCTTTGATCAGACAAGAAATAGCCCCTACAATCATACGACCGTAGGGGTCTCTTTAAAAACTTCCGTTTATTCGAAGCCCCGCATTAGCGGTTGCTGTTTTCACAGCTCTGGTTTCCTACTGTGCAGGATGTCTTGCATGCAGACTGGCAGGATGTCTGGCATTCGCCGCAGCCGCCCTTCTTCATGCTGTTCTTTAAAGTGTTGGAACTTAAAGTTTTTACATGCTTCATGGTATCATTTCCTCCTGTTCTCTTATCGTGGGCATAATACCCCGAATTTAAATGAAATTATACCATACGATTTTCTATTATGCAACGGATTTTATTGCCGTGATGCAGGAAAATCCGGTACAGAGATCCACTTTTTGTCTGCATAGCATGCCGCAATTGTGTCCGGCAGCCGCAAAGGAAAATATCCGGGGCGCTTTTTTCAGCCAAACAGGCTCACCGGTAACAAGATCAGCCGCGCAATGCATATGCATGGCCTTTCCCCACATATCCTGTATAAAGCAAACGCCCACATCATGATGTCCTCTCAGAATCTTTCTGTTCCCGACTTTTATGAGTTCTGGAAAGACTCCCGGAGTACATCCTTCAAGAAAGGAGTTTTCTCATGCAGACAAACCCGGTATGGCGCATGGTACGCGCCCTGATCGCAACTTATATCCTCTCCGGAATTCTTCTGGCGATACTGTCCTTCGCCCTTTTTAAGTTCCGTCTCCCGGAAAACCAGGTCAATCTCGCTGTCTGCGCAGTCTATATCCTCTCCTGCTTTTTCGGCGGCATGATCGCCGGAAAAACAATGAGGACCAGGCGTTTTTTCTGGGGCCTGGTCCTCGGAACTCTCTATTTTCTGTTTTTATATCTCATGTCCCTCGCCCAGAAGGACGGTGTCACGGAAGACACCAAAAGACTTCTCTCTGTCCTCGCCATGTGCACATTGAGCGGGATGGCGGGCGGGATGGTGAGCTAACGGTCTCCCACCTTCGTGAGGAGATAAACAACGAGCGCCAGGATCCCCATCACAACGAAGATTCCAAGCATTCCCTTCCACATGATCCCTAAAGCAAGCATTGTATTTACATTCATAGTCCAGACCTCCTACATAAAGAATCCAAGGACGATTCCGCCGGCAACTGCAGATGCGACCTGACCGGATACGTTCGCTCCGATGGCATGCATCAGAAGATGGTTTGTTCTGTCCTCCGCAATTCCCATCTTCTCAATGACACGGGCAGACATCGGGAATGCGGAGATTCCTGCTGCTCCGACCATCGGGTTCACTTTGTTCTTGCTGAACAGATTTAAGAATTTCGCAAACATGACGCCGCCGATGGAGTCGAAAATAAAAGCGAAAAGTCCAAGTCCCATGATCATCAGTGTCTGTAAGCTTACGAACTGGTCCGCTTTCATGGAGAAAGAGATCGTGATTCCGAGAACAAGTGTGATCAGGTTCGCGAGTGTCGTCTGTGCTGTTTCGGAAAGGCTGTTTAAGCAACCGCATTCACGGATCAGATTTCCGAACATCAGGAATCCTACAAGAGCAACCGATGCCGGAGCGACAAGTCCTGCGACAAATGTTACAATGATCGGAAAAGCGATTCTTGTGAACCGGCTTACTTTTCCCGGCTCATACGGCATACGGATCATGCGTTCTTTCTTTGTCGTAACCGCTTTGATCGCCATCGGCTGGATGATCGGCACAAGTGCCATATAGGAATATGCCGCCACCGCGATCGCTCCGATGTAGTTTGACTTTAACACCTGAGATACCAGAATCGAAGTCGGACCATCTGCCGCTCCGATGATTCCGATAGAGGCAGCATCCTTGATATCAAAGCCGAGAAGTGATGCCATAAAGATCGTAAAAAAGATGCCGAACTGGGACGCTGCACCAAAGAGGAACATCTTCGGGTTCGAAAGTAGCGGTCCAAAGTCGATCATAGCTCCGATACCGATAAAGAGCAGCAGTGGGAAAGCCTCCGATGCCTCAATGCCGGATTCAAAGAGCCACTGGATGATTCCATGAGTCTCACCGGCGCCCTCCATAAACTGGTTTAATACACCGCTGGCCGGGAGATTCACAAGGATCGCACCGAAGCCCATCGGCAGAAGAAGGGCCGGCTCATAATTTTTCTCGATCGCCAGGTAAATCAGTAAAAGTCCTACCACATACATGACGACCTGCTGCCAGGTGATCGATAGTAATCCACTCCATAAAAAGTCCATAAAAACTCCTCCTTGAAAATAGTATGCGCAGGTTTTTCTCTTTCCCTGCCAATGGATTCCATGAAATTTTACAGACCGTCTTTTTTTGCCGCCATATCAGATCGCTCTCGGATCCTCAGAGCAACAAAAAAAGACTTTCTGCAGAAATTTCTCTCTGCAAAAAGTCTCGTTACCATTTTACCGGTATGCACCACCAGACGTTTCCGCCGCGATTGTTGACAGTGCATTTCAACTACTCCCCTTTTGGATAGTTTCATATTAATTGGTTTGAAAAAATTTGTCAAGACCGAAAGCTGTACATTTTTCGCTAATTTTGTCGCGGTTCAGTAACTTCACCGTTCGGGTTTGCTCTCCTGCTCACTCTCTTCACTCTTCTGCGGCGCATCCAGAATATACAGATGCACCTTGTCAATCCGGTTTCTCTCCACCGTATCCACCACAAACCGGAGATTTCCGCTTGTGACTTCCTCCCCCGCCTGCGGGAGATGGTCTAAAAGGCCGATAATATAGCCGCCGACAGAGTCGTAATCTTCTGACTTGAGATCCAGACCCAGCTGGTCGTCGAGATCATCGAGTTTCATGGCACCCTCGATCACATATTCCTTCGGATTGATCTTCCTAATGCTGTCTTCCTCATCCGCATCGTACTCGTCGCGGATCTCTCCGACGATCTCCTCAAGCATATCCTCCAATGTGATAAGCCCGGCCGTCGCGCCATACTCATCAAGAACGATGGCAACGCTGTTCATGGTCTTACGGAGTTCCACCATAAGCTCCGTCGTTTTTTTAAACTCGTAGGTGTAATACGGCTCACGCAGGTAATCCCGCAGCTTAAATTCCTTGTCTTTCGGGATCAGGAACAGGTCCTTGATATTCACGATGCCAATGACATTGTCCGTCGTCTCCTCATAGACCGGATATCTCGTATACTTCTCCTGTCGGAAAATATCCATGATCTCCTGATAGCTGGCATTCACATCGAGGAATGTCATATCGATACGCGGAACCATAATGTCCTTCGCGACAGAATCCCCAAAATCGAACACGTTGTAGATCATCTTCTTCTCGTCTGACTCGATCACACCCTCTTCGTGGCTGACCTCCACGATCGTGCGGAGCTCATCCTCTGTGATCGCGTCCTGTTTCTTGTTCGGATCCACATGGATCATCTTTAAAACGCCCTTGGAGAGGACATCAACGACCACGATCAGCGGTGTCAGGACCTGCATGATCAAATAGATCGGTTTCGCGAACTTGAGTGACAGGGTCTCGGAATAGATCGTCGCGGAAGTCTTCGGTGTGATCTCACCAAAGATCAGGACTAACAGCGTCAAAACGCCGGTTCCGATACCGACATATTTATTTCCAAGCACGTCTGTGACCAGCACAGTCATCAGAGAAGACGCTGAAATATTGACAATATTGTTTCCTATTAAAATTGCACTGAGCATTTTGGGCTGATTGCTTAAGATCTTCTCCAGCACAACGGCATGGCTGAGTCCCGCCTCCGCGAGATTCCGCACACGGATCTTATTTACCGTCATCATTGCCGTCTCCGCCGATGAGAAAAACGCGGATAACGCCAGAAGTCCAATTACGATCAGTCCCTGCAGGGCTTGCCCTGAATCCAAAAAAATCAACTCCTAAATCTTTATAAATTTGACGCCGCCCGGTTTCTTCCGGGGCTTCGTCCATGATTTGTCTCCCCGCACGCTCCGCTCTGTGTCCGGACCGGTCGAAGATTTACGAATGATTGTACAATACTCTATATGCCGTGTCAATGGTTTCGGGGCGTTTCCGCGGCGTTTTTTTATGGCACCGTTCCGTTCCCTCAGGCCTATGATCTGCTGCGGTCAGCGCGAAAGATCTTAATCATCCTCATTCTTCTCGATCAGACGCATCCCCGCTGTTTCCGTCACCGGCAGAGAGAAGACGATCGCCCCCGCCTTGCTTCCGATCCCGGCTTCCTTCATGATGCTCTGCATGATGCCGTTTTTATCCTTTGTCTTCGTGACCATAAAGATCATCTCTTTCTCCTGAGCAAGGGAAACGCCTAAAAACTTTTCCGCCTTCTCCATTCCCGTTCCCTTCGCATGGATCACGGTTCCGCCGGTAGCGTTGGCCTTTCGCGCCGCGTCCATGATCACATCCGTATAGCCCTGATTTGCAATCACTACAAGAAGCTCGTAGTCTGTTCCTTTCAAGCTGCTTTCCTCCTCTTTCTCAAATCCACGGTCCTCGGTCAAAAAGCGAAGCTGCCGCTTTCCACCGATGCTGCTCAGGGGAGTCACAAAGGCGATCCCCGTTCCCGGAATATCGATCTTGATCTCCTGTTCCAGGCCCTTTTTTACCTTTTTCCATTCCGCCGCCGTCACTACCGCAAACTGGACGGCCTTTTCCGATGCCTCTAACCCGAAGGCGTCCAGCACCTCCGACGCCGCGGTTCCCCGGCCTAACGTCAGGAATGTGACGGAAATCCCATATTCTTTATAGAAGGCGAGGAATCTCCGGCTCTGGTTCCGGTCGCTGATCGTCGCCATCAAGTATAATTCGCTCATAAAACCTCCTACAATTCAATAATCGCGTCATCATCCAGTAGCTCAAACGCCGCGTATGCCCCGGACTGTCCATGAGCTGCGGACATTCCTTCCTGCACTCCGCGCTTCGCTCTTATCCTCGAAGCCAGCCCCATGACCTGGATCGTGATAAGCGGTGTCATGGCAACCATCGCGACCACACCGAAGGCATCTGTGACGATGTTTCCTCCAAGAGCGGAGCAGGCTCCCTGTGCCATCGGAAGCAGAAACGCTGCCGTCATCGGTCCCGATGCCACGCCGCCGGAGTCGAAGGCGATTGCTGTATAGATCTTCGGCACAAAAAACGAGATTCCCAGTGCGATCGCGTATCCCGGAATGAGAAACCACAGGATCGAGATTCCTGTGAGTACCCGCACCATCGCAAGTCCGAGAGAAACCGCAACGCCCAGGGAAAGTCCCATTCCCATGGCCTTCGAGGAGATCGCTCCGTCCGTGATCTCCTCAACCTGTTTATTGAGAACGTACACGGCCGGCTCTGCCTTTACGATGAAATATCCCATGATCATTGCGATGGGAACAAGGAACAGCGGGTGGGCGGACTTCGCAAGCACCTGTCCGAGATAATTTCCCGCCGGCATGAAGCCCACGTTCACTCCCGTAAGGAAAAGTACCAGCCCCGCGTATGTATAGGCAAGACCGATCGCGATCTTCTTTAATTTTCTTGTTGTTAATTTTAACATGAAAATCTGGAAAATCATGAAAAATAAGATAATAGGCAGCAAGGAGACCGCGATCTCCTTCATGTAGACCGGAAGTTCCCTTGCAAAGAGCAGGAACAGTTCTTTTGAATCACCAATCTCCGGAATCACCGGCGGTGTGTAGGAGCTACTGTCCGCCTTGAAGATCATGCTTAAGATCATGACTGCGAGGATCGGTCCGATGGAGCAGAGCGCCACGAGACCAAAGCTGTCGTCCGCCGCGTGGCGGTCGCTTCGCGTTGCGGAGATTCCGACACCGAGCGCCATGATAAACGGCACCGTCATCGGTCCCGTCGTAACGCCGCCGGAGTCAAAGGCCACGCTTAAAAAATCCTTCGGCACGAACATCGCCAGTACAAACACCACGCCGTAAAAGACAAGCAGCAACGGCGGAAGTGCCACGGAGAACAACATTCGCAGCAGTGCCACGACAAGAAATGCGCCGACTCCGCATGCAACGGACAAGATCAGCGTCATGTTCGGCACAGCCGGAACCTGATTCGCCAGAACCTGAAGATCCGGCTCCGAGATCGTAATGATGAAGCCTAAGAGAAAGGACAGCCCGATCACCACCGGAAGCTTCCGGCTCTTCGTCAGGCACGTTCCCACTCGCTCGCCCATCGGTGACATGGCAAGCTCCGCTCCAAGTGTAAAAAGCATCATTCCCGCAAGCAAAAGGACTGCTCCCAAAAGGAAACAGAGCAGGATGCTGGAGGAGATGGGCGCGATCACAAAGCAGAGCACCAGCACGATCGCGATGATCGGCAGTACCGCCTGCAACGCCTCATTCCACTTCTCCCGCAGTTTTTTTGTCATTCCCAATATTCCACTCTCCTGTCTTTTTGAGGCGGACATTCCCATTCTCTCAAAATCCGCCCTGTTACTTGGTTTCTTTCCACATTCGTGTTCTCTCCGCCAGGTATTTCACGAACAGGGGATGCCGTTACAGGATATGCGGGCTTGCAGCGCCACGATCCTGTAACCGGCGAATTATGTTTAGTATAACATGGGAATTGTGAGAAAAGTATGTTTTGAGAGGTTAAGATTCCGCTAAAAAAAGGCGGACTTGTTCAGATAATTTACTATAAAAAGAAGATCAGGCGGTTAAACAGCCCGGAGCTTTCCCTGACCGCCTGCTCACAGGGAACATCAATAAACGTAAACCGACAATGCTATAAAAAATACCTGCAGGATCGTCATGATCAAAAACAGCGGTGTAATAAATTTATACCATCGCTCAAGCGGGATTCCCATCAGACCGCATTCCAGTGAACAGTTCGTTGGCCAGAACATGTCCGAAAAGCCGTCGCCAAAGCAATATGCCAATACCGCTGTCTGGCGGCTTACGCCTACAATATCAGCTACAGGTGCCATAATCGGCATAGTGATCGTTGCCTGACTGGAGGAACCATTAATGAAAATATTAATGATACTCTGCAAAAACAACATTCCAATAGCAGAAATGACGGGATTCCCGATATCTAAAAGAGAAGAAAGATAGTAAACAATTGTATCAGAAATAAGTGCTTCTTTCATGACAATAAGAATACCCCGGGTAAATCCGATCACAAGGATCGAGGATACTACACTCTTAGTTGACTCAATAAAAGTAAGACAGATCTCATTCAGACTGCTTCCTCCCACGACTCCCGCCACTACCATCATTGCTAAAAATAATGAAGATATCTCATCGATATACCATCCAAGCATGCTCGTTCCGTAAAGCAGAATCCCTATCGTAGCAAAAAACAAAATCGTACACAATTTGCGGCGAAATGTAAAGTTCACCTCTTTATCATACTGCTTTTTGTCCGATCGCTCCACTTCATCACAGCCATATAAAACTGAAAGTTCAGGATTCTGCTTTACTTTTCTGGCATAGCGCATCACATACCAAATAGATACCATTTCAAATACTGCAAAAATCACGGCGCGATAGGCAACGCCGGAATTCAGCGGTACATCAGCGATGGTCTGGGCAATTCCTACTGAAAACGGATTTGTCATAGCTGCCGCAAATCCGGTAGCCACGCCAATATAAACGACGGCACCACCTACAAGATTGTCATAGCCTAATGCCAGCATTATGCTTGCAAACAACGGCACAAGACCATAGGTTTCTTCAAATATACCCAATGTTGATCCAAGCAGGCCAAACAACAGCATTCCTACAGGTATCAATAATTCGGTACGTTTCCCCATCAATTTAAGCAGCGCAGACACCGCAGCATCCAGTGTGCCGTTGTCTTTCAATACATAAACAAAGCCATATGCAAAAACAATAAGAAACAAGATATCTGCAGCACTTACATAGCCACGAGACACCGAAAGAAAAATATCAAAGAAGTCTGGGCGGTTTCCTTCACCAAAATGGAAACTGTCAGGTAATACGATCGTTTTTCCATTCGCAGGATCAATGACCCGATCATATTCTCCTCCGGGAATGATATACGTCAATCCTACTACGACCAGTAAAATAATCGTTAAAATTACATATGTATGAGGTAATTTCCACCCGATAAACGACTTTTTACACTTTTCAGTCAAGTTCCTTTGCTTTTTTAACATTCCTGTTTTCCTTCAATAAAAACATGTTCTGCTTTCGCATGAATATCAAATGGATGATGACTCCAGATAACGAGATCCGCATCTTTTCCGCTGACAAGCGCACCTTTTCGATCATCGATACCCAAAATCTCTGCAGGATATGATGTTACTGCGCGCAATGCTTCTGCATCATCCATGCCAAAGCGAACAGCCATAGCGGCATAAATAGGTAAATAATACAGCGGTGTTACATCATGGTCGGCAGTGATGCAGACTTTAACACCTGCCCTATTGAGGACACCGGCAGTCTCAAAGCTCTTATTCCAAACCTCCTGCTTGCTGCATGGGTTCATGCTGGGACCGACAATCGCAGGAAAACCGCTGGCTGCTATATATTCAGCAATCTCAATCCCATCTGTGCAATGGACTATAACGATCCTGATATCGTACTCCTTGGCAATACGGATCGCCGTACAGATATCATCCGAACGGTGAGCGTGAATATGCAGCGGGATTTCTTTTCTCAGAACCATAGCCATATTTTCCATGCCGGGATCACACCGAAAATGATCATCATTCTTTTCCGCTTCTTCCTTCTCAAAAAGATATTCCTTCGTATCTTCCAGACATTTACGTAAGTGATAAGCAGTACCCATACGTGAAGCGAATCCATGCTTAGCTGCCTTCGGGTTTTCCCCAAGGCTGCCTTTCACAGCAGCCTTGCGGGTCACGATCATCTCATCTGCAATCTTACCCGTTAACCGGATAACCGAAGCAACACCTCCGATAACGCCATCACTGCCCGGACAAACACAGGCACAGGTTACCCCTGCCCGGACAGATCGTTCCACCGCTCTGTCAAAAGGATACAGACCGTCCAGCACTTCTAACTGAGGGGTAATCGCATCCGAGTAATCGCAACAATCGTCACCCACTTCCCCCATACCTTCTTCGCTGATACAAATATGACTGTGAGCGTCAATGAAACCCGGCGTTATATATTTTCCCGCCGCATCTATCACTTCTTCATTTTCTTTTGGAGAAATATTGAAATCCACTTCCGTTATTTTCGTATTTTCGATACGAATATCCAATTTTTCAAAATCATTTGTACAAGTAGTAAACAAATATCCGTTTTTAATAAGCATCAATGTTACCTCTAAATATAATATTTTTTATTCCGATATATGGGAGTTAATAACCAATCATTACAGCAGCCGTCATAAATACAAACTCCATAATAAACAGGATGCCAAACAACGGAGTAATAAATTTGTACCATTTGTTAATAGGCACTCCCATCAGACCACAGCAAAGAGCGCAGGAAGTCGGCCAGAATATATCTGCAAAGCTGTGTCCTAACTGATATGCCAATACGGCAATTGAACGGCTCATACCAACCAGCTCGGCTGTTGGTGCCAAAATCGGCATTGTGATCGTTGCCGCGCTTGTTGAACCATTGATAAAGAGTTTTACAATATTCTCAATTATGATCATTCCGTAGGCAGAGAGGTATGTACCTGTATTTTTAAGCAGGCTCACCAGTCCGTATACGATCGTATCTGTGATCATACCCTCTTTCATTAAAATCAGAATTCCTCTGGTGAATCCGACAATTAGCATAGAAGAAACCATGCTCTTAGTAGACTCAATAAAGGTCTTACAGATATCAGTTGCGGAATAACCGCTGATAATACCTGCAACCACCATTGCCATTAAGAAAAATGCTGATATTTCATCTACATACCAGCCCAGGTTCAAAATAGCATAGAATAAAAATATAATGACTCCAAAGAAAAGTACTAAACATAACCCCTGACGGATATTCATGGATGCTGTCTGTAATTCATCTAAGGATTTTGCCTTGACTGCATCCAGCTCAGTGCCATAAACCACAGACTTTGTCGGATTTTTTTTGACTTTGCGGGCATAGTACATCACATAAGCAATGGCAATGATCTCTGTGACAACAAAAATAAGCCAGCGGAATCCCATTCCTGAGTAAAGTTCAACACCTGCAATATCCTGTGCAATAGCGATGGTATAAGGATTCGTGGTGCCTGCGGCATATCCGATAGATACGCCTAAAAAGATAACTGCGCCGCCTACGACAGCATCATAACCCAGGGCAACAAAGATTCCTACGAAAACCGGAAACAGTCCATAGACTTCCTCATAAATACCCATGGTAGATGCCATTAAACCAAGAATCAGCATTGTGATCGGAATCAATAGCTGGACACGATTGCCAATCTTCCGTACTAAAGTTCCCAGCGCAGCATCCATCGTTCCATTTTTGGTTAAAACATAAACAAAACCATACGCAAAAATAATGAGGAACATAATATCAGCAGCGTCCACATAACCAGCTTCCAGAGCCTGAAACAGACCAAACAGCCCCGGCACCTCAGCATCTACATACGCGTAAGAGTCGGGCACAACGACCATCTTTCCTGTAACCGCATCCTCTACACGCTCATAAGATCCAGCAGGAATGATGTGTGTAAGAATCAGCACGATGAACATAATAGTGACAAGTATCACATATGTATGCGGCATCTTAAAGTTTTTGATCCTTTCCTTCAAAGTTCTCATAAGTACCTCCTTAGTTTATAATCTTTGAAGCAACACTGCATGTTTTCTGAATGCTTATCCATCACCTTGCAGCACCACACTATAATACACATTCAGTCCCTTCAGCATTGCCTTTTCTTATATTTAAATCCTTAAAGTTACTTGAATGTCAAGTGTGAAATTGTTATAATAATAACAGTTGCTTTTTGATCATTATCCACATTCACCGGAGTTCTAAAAATGGGCAAAAAAAATCTTACCATCGGAGAAATATCCGAAATATTGAACATTACTCCCTCAACTCTTCGTTTTTGGGAAAAGGAGAACCTCTTTCATGTCAGTAAAAAGAGCAATCACTACCGAACCTATACCAATACGGATTTAATCGACATAGCTGATATTCTGTATTATCGGAATCTTGGAGTACCGGTTAAAGACATCCGTGCATTTTCTTCTCTGGAATTATCTGAATATGATCAGTTCCTGGAAAATCAGGAACGGGAACTCAACAAAAAGATTGAAGAATATCAGCAGATGCTGCTAAGATCGCAAAGTCTGAAGAGGAACTATTATCGGTTGCTGAGACTGCTCGTCAATCCCTTTATCCTTGAGACTCCGGACTTTCATCACGTCATCTCATGGGATTTCCGTGAAAAAGAACGGATCCGGCAATACGTATCCGATCCTTCATACTACGTCTGGTGTAAGGATACCAACTCAGAAATTTCTGGACGTAAAGGACTCATTGTATCTGAAAACAGTTCTTATTCCCGCTCGGATCTCATATGGGAAAACAGACCCGGCAGCCGCTACATCAGTTTTCCCGTCAAAGCCATGATTGAAAATGATTATTCCGGACTTGAAGCGCCAAAGATCGTAGCTGAAGTACAGCGCCATACCACTACCGGTTATTTAATTACTCGTCACCTCTTAAACTGCAAGATCAATGGCGAAAATGTCGAATATCTGCAGGCTTATCTTGAAATCACTGGAGCGTGGGATGATTCATTTACGAAAAGATTAATGTTAGATTAATGTTTTGGTGAATATATCTTTTTTAGACAAATGAAATTATGCATGATTTTTCACAAAAAACACTCTTTAGATTTGTAAAATAACTCCCTTTTCGGAATTGTGTACCCATGGGAAATGAGTTTATAAATATACAATGCAAACAGCAGACATCTATTTTACAATCAAATATATAAAAACTAGTATTTATAGGGGGGTAAATCAGCATGAAATGTCCATATCGTGGTGAAGAAATGATGAGAGGATACCTGATGAGCTAACGAGACATTACTTTTACAATTGATAATCAGACAAAAGTTTTTCATACAAAAAAATCGGACGATTTGGAATTGAGTAAAAGTTCAGGAGGAATCCCTCATTGTGAAGCTTATCGTTGTAGTAGTTGTAAAAAGATTTTGATTGATTATGCAAATAGATAACTTCCAATCTTTCGGTGAGATTGAAACTCAGCGACAACTCGGAAGTTGTCGAACTGACACATTAGAAAGGGTTATATATGAGTGAATTGATTAAGGCTGATAATGAATATAAAGAGTGGATTACCGGAATATCTACTGATTTTAGAAAAAGCCAAATCAGAGCTTCTATGAAGATAAATGATGAGATGCTAAGGTTTTATTGGAAGCTTGGTAAGGGTATTTCATCTATGAGTGAACAGTTCGGATATGGAATGGGATTCTATAAAACGGTGAGTGATGATTTGAAATCCATTTTGCCAGATGTGAAATCATTTTCTCCAACTAATTTGAAATATATGAGATACTTTTATGAGATGTATTCTGATGCAGTATTTTGTCCTCAGGTTGAGGACGAATTGATTGCAGATGCAAATCGTCCCCAAGTTGGGGATGATTTACAAATCATTTTTAGAATTCCATGGGGACATAACAAAATAATACTTGATAAATGCAGAGGAAATTCTGCAAAGGCATTGCTATGTAGTTGTAGAAATAAAGACAGGAAAATTTGATTCTTCCTATGCAGGTCAATTGGGAACTTATGTTGTAGCTGTTAATCATCAGATGAAAACAGAAGCTGATAATCCTACTTTGGGACTTCTGATTTGTAAAGATATGGATAAAGTAGAAGCCCAGTATGCATTAGAATCAACTATCCAGCCACTTGGTATTTCTAGTTATGAATTATCAAAACTTATACCAGAAGAGTTCAGAGGTAGTATGCCTACCATTGAAGAGATTGAGGCTGAATTAAATGAATAACTTCCAGGTTGTCGAGCTGATAAAATCCCTTTAGGAACTAAAGGGCGCACTTCTATACTCTCCTTCCGGGAGTATTGTGCGTCCTGCGGAGCTTCATTCTCTGTCAGCAGAAAAAGGCTGCATGACCGAAAATGTTTCGTCACTTCGTTCCGTCAAGGGAGCTACACTCCCTTGCGACGCTTGTGCGTCTATCCCTTGAGGACTTGCCGTCCGCAGACGGTTTTGAGAACCGTCCGCCGCCAGCAAGTTTGATATTAACAAATCGGGATTTTTATGAGAGGAGAATTCATATGTGGTATTGGTGGTTTATGTTGATATGTGATTTGTTAGTTCCCGTAACCATGCTTATTGCCGGGAGAATGATGTGGAAGCATTGCCCTAAAAGTATAAATGGTATAATTGGGTATAGGACAACCCGCTCTATGAAAAATATGGATACATGGAAGTTTGCACATGATTATTGTGGTCGACTTTGGTGGAAACTGGGTGTAATAATGCTTATTCCGTCCGCTTTAATACATATTCCATTCTACCAGAGTAATGAGAAAACGATTGGAATTATTGGAGGTATTCTTATAACAATTCAATGCATCGTTTTAATCATTTCAATTATCCCAACGGAGTCTGCGTTGAAACGAACATTCAATGATGACGGAACAAAAAGATAACTCGGAATTTGAAGGAGTGCACATGATGAAAAGAAACAAAATAACAGCATTATTATATTTTATAATGTCTTTGCTTTTCTACGTTAGTGGTATATTAATTTTTACTAGTGATGTCAGGATGGGTGTTATATATCTATGTCTAGGTTCAACCTCTTTGTGTTTTGGTGCTACATGGTTGAATAAAAATAAAAAAATGATGATAACAAATAAATCGGTATTTGATATGCGGAGGTAATGATTATGAATAGAAATATAAAAGGTGGTTTTTTAACATTGAGTGGCGTTGTTGGTATTGTAGGAATGATAATAGTGGCGATGCAAAATCCGGCAACTGCATGGGTAACGCCACCTGGAAGAATGATTGCAAGTATTTTAGAAAATGGAGTATTGATTCCTACAGTTTTATTCCTTGTTCTTTTTATTTATGGATTGTATATTCTCCTAACGGAGAAAAAAGATTGAGCAATTCCAGTTTTCCGTGCCGAGACTAAATTTTAATTTGAAGGTGATAACGCTATGAAATGTCCAATTTGCAGTACTGAAATGGTGGCAGGCGATGTTGTCTGTAAGACCGCAGCTGGACCTACCTTATATCCTCGAAAGGCAGAAGAAACAGAGCTAAAGCATTTTGGTAAAATGTTTTTTGAAGTAAGGACTCAATAAAAGCACATGACCTTGACGGAGGCTGGTATTGTCCAAATTGCAAGAAGGTAATTGTGCTTTGGAAGCAAACGAGCAAAGGCAACTCCCAATTTATCGAACCCATACAAACGGGGAGTTGGAGGAGGTATCTATGATAAAGCGATTTGATAAAGTTGATGGCAGTTATGTTGAAAAATTATATGGGCAAGATAGATATGGCTATTCCAAGAGTGATACGATAGATTTCTATGATTTAGTCGAGTTAGCAAAGGAAGGAATTAGTAGAGGATCGGTTGTACTTATCTATGATTTCGAAAAAGGGAAGGTATACACTCCATTTGAAAAGCAGAATAATATTGTTTATGGAGATCCGGTATATGTAGAAAAATTCATATATTTTTTGCAGTGTGATTATAACAAGAAAAGAATTTCTTTATATCGCTATTTACCAGAGAAAATACTGGAAAAAGTTGCAGAATTAAACCTCGATGATTTGAATCCATATAATTTGCATATTGTAGGTAATCCACTATATATCATAAGTCAGGAAGATGGAGAAGGATTTCGATGTTATTATCCAACGGAAATTTTCTTCCCATTAAAGCACAATGAATCGGTGATTTTTATAGAGGATGGCAAGGTCTATATTGAAGCTTGGATAGAAGAAGGTTGGGATGACGAAAACAACTGTGCAACAGATGATTATAAATATTACGACAAAATCATAGTAAAAGATTTTGCAGGTAATAAAATTTCCGAAGAGGTAGGTTGTTTGAACAAAGGTCCTGATGGAAATTGGTGGATTTCATAAATACAAACAACTCGATTGGTCGGAAACTGGTGAATGATAATGGCGATAAATGTAGAGCAGACAAAAAAGTATTATAAGGATATTAAGCAAGAGGATTTGTGCGACTGTAATTACTGTAAGAATTATTATTTGCAAGTAAAAGATGCATATCCTAAGGTAGCAGAGTTTTTGGACAGCATAGGAATAGATATTGAAAAGCCATTTGAAACAAGCCCATTAGAGCCTGATGAGCATGGGATGCTGGAGTATTGTATATGCCAGTATATAGTAATTGGTTCCGCTCCAAGTGAATTATCAAAAGAAATAGAAAATGTGAAGATTGATATTTCAGAATCGCATCCGAGTACAAATCTGATTCAGGAACATTTTGTGATAGACATTTATCCAATCTGTTTAAAATGGATTCTGTAGTGCGGGCAAATTCCAGTTTGATGAAATAAAGAAATTATTGGAGAGGGAAAATATGGTTGGAAGAATTTATCACGTTGGATTAACCGTTTCTGATTTGGATCGCTCGATTGCTTTCTACAGAGATATTCTTGGGCTTGAATTTCAGGGCGAAATCTTTATGGAAGGCGAAGAGACAGATAAAATGTTCCGTAAGGAAAATTGTAAAGCAAGGGTTGCATATTTGAATGGTTCGAAGGTTCTTGAAGCACCACCGGTTGAATTGATTCAGTTTGTAGACAGCGAAATCCATAAAGAACGATCAGACTTGTTTACGACATCTATCTCAGAATTATGCTTTTACACGGATGACATTGATTCTGTCTACAAAACCTTTATCGAAAATCATGTGGAGTGCTTCTCTGAACCGCAGTATTTCGATTTCAGAGCAGATGGATTTGGGAAAAGCAGAGCGTTTTATTTCAGAGACCCGGATGGAATCATTCTTGAGATGATGCAACCGTTATAAAAGGAGACTAATCAGAATTTGTAGTATGATTTGTGAATCAAAGTGACAATGATGATAATTTCCAAAATAACTTGACATGATAAGAAGTCAGAGGTATTATTGAAACCGTTAAAGGGAATGAAGTTCTCCCTTGGGAAACCTAAACCGCTTTTTAAGCTGATGACTTCTGCGATTATCTGTTCGCAGAAAGGCATCAGCTTTTTTGCGTCCAAAGGAGGAGAATTTTATGTTAACATCACTGGCTTTCATTTTTCTTGTTGGTCTGTTCATGGCTGCAATTTGTCAACGGCTCAAGCTGCCCCGCATTATTGGTATGCTGATTACGGGTATTGTGCTGGGACCTTATGTCCTTGACCTGCTCGATCCCTCTATCCTGTCCATTTCCGCTGACCTACGGCAAATGGCTCTTATCATCATTCTGCTCAAAGCAGGGCTATCCCTCAATCTGGCTGATTTGAAAAGGGTAGGACGACCCGCCATTATGATGTCCTGTGTCCCGGCAAGCTGTGAAATATTAGCCTTCTTTCTGTTTGCGCCTGGCATTTTAGGCGTTACCAGAATAGCGGCCGCTGTCATGGGCGCTGTCCTCGGCGCAGTTTCTCCGGCAGTCGTTGTGCCACGCATGGTTCAGTTGATGGACGCAAAATACGGCACAGACAAAAGTATTCCCCAGCTCATTCTGGCAGGGGCGTCCTGCGACGATATTTTCGTTATTGTGCTGTTCTCTACCTTTCTCGGCATGGCACAGGGCGGTCATGCAAATTTGATGGATTTTATCAATATCCCGGTTTCCATCGTCCTCGGCATTGCCTTGGGCGCAATCACCGGGTATCTGCTCAGTTTGTTTTTTGAAACTGCCTACGCACATAACCACTGCGTCCGAAACAGCATAAAAGTAATCGTTGTTTTGGGCGTGTCGTTCCTGCTCATGGCGGTTGAAACATGGTTGGAGGAGAGTATATCTGTCTCCGGTCTGTTGGCCGTAGTAAGCATGGCTTGCGTTCTCAAAATCAAAAGTGTTACCTTTGTATCAAAACGATTGTCTGAAAAATTCGGAAAACTCTGGCTGGCGGCAGAAGTGCTCCTGTTTGTGCTGGTCGGTGCGGCGGTGGATATTCGTTATACACTGAACGCTGGCATTGCGGCGATATTGATGATCTTCCTCGCCCTTATTTTCCGTTCTGCGGGTGTTGCTCTTTGTTTAGTCGGCACACCTATGACATGGAAAGAGCGTCTTTTCTGTATGATTGCCTATCTACCCAAAGCCACTGTACAGGCAGCAATTGGTTCTGTGCCACTTGCAGCAGGTCTTGCATGTGGGAAAATCGTTTTATCAGTTGCCGTTATGGCAATTGTTACTACTGCTCCTGTGGGTGCTTTTGGAATGGATGTCTTGTATAAGAAATTATTAAATAGAGATTTAACAGATTGATATATCGAGTGTAAATCCAAGTTTGAAGAACCGTTAGGTAAGTTCAGATTCAATAAACCCATGTGTAAATATGCATATTGCTTAGAATTTTAAGTAAGGGGAACACTTTTCCGAAATAGGAGTAAAATAATACTTTTTATGAGCTATCTATTGCATCACATTCACTAAGAGCAGCGGATAGCATTCCGCTGCTCGTAATAGCTTCTTCTTTTATTGGAATATTGTTTTAAAAACCGGC
This sequence comes from Clostridium sp. MCC328, assembly GCF_018785465.1. NCBI lineage: Bacteria > Bacillati > Bacillota > Clostridia > Eubacteriales > Clostridiaceae > Clostridium > Clostridium sp. MCC328. Next base: position 60,298 of record NZ_WQPW01000064.1, on the reverse strand, counting down.
TGCATGGACGAGATCCATGTATTCTCTGCCGCATTATAATACTTTGTATCTGCATTTACCGCAAACGGAATTCCTGCATCACTCAATGCTTTCGTCATAAATCCTGCAAATACTGTCTGTTCTTCTACACTGTATGTATTTCCTTTATTATAGTTGCCCGGCATCCAGGCTCCAACCCATGTCGGAATCCCCGTCTGCTGCCATGCAAGCGCCGTCTGGATCTTATCTGTAATCAGCTTTTTCTCAGCATCCGTTCCCGTAGTCCACAGCTTCTTTTCATTTGTCTTATCCGGTCCGGATGCGTAAAAGTGCCATTCTGCCATAAGATATCCATTGTGTGCACTTGGAATTTTCAGCTCTGACAAATTTCCTCCACTTATTGTCCGGAAGAAAGAAGATCATCAATCTGTTTCCAAATGCTATTGATCTCTTTCAGCATTTCCAGACGTTTTTCCTTTTCTTTTTCTGCTTCTTTTAATTTTAAGATTGCTGTATCAAAATCTTTGTTCTCGGCAGCCGCCTTCGCTTCTGCGCGAAGATTCTTTACCTGGGAATCCCCGTTTTCCTCACGGATCGTTTTGATTTTCCCACGAAGTGTTTTTGCCTCTTTCCACACACTCTTATCAACCGGAAGCTCTCCTGTCTCCTTTTTGTTCTGATGAATATTTTTGAAATGTTCCATGAAATCTTTATTGGATTCCCTGAGAGCATCCATCTGCTCCTCCATCACTTTCATCTCATTACGGATCGGCTCCGCTTCCGCCCTATATTCTTTTTTTGTCTCAGCCGCAAACGCAGAGAAGGACATGATTGCAGTAAGCGATAACGCCGCGCATAAAATTTTTAAACCTTTCTTCATCTTGTTACCTCCATCAGTCAAGCGGATATTCGCAATCCGCTTCGCTACTTGCTCATAACCGAATAACTGCTCCGCAGTTTATCAGAAGGAGCTTGCGCTCCTCCTGATACAAGCAAGTCCTCACCCACTGCTAATTGCTTTTCGCAATTAAAGCAGGGGACTTACTTGATTCGGTTAAATTATTTTATGTGTTTATCATACCGCTATCCCTGTGTGCATTACCAGTTCACCTGTGTGGCAAAAATGCGGCAATCATTTACGGTTTTAAACTTTCCTGTTAATATGAAAACATAAATACAAATGAGGTACTTTATTATGTCAAAACTGATCTATGTAGTAGATGATGAGTCAAATATCCGTACAATGATGCAGCTATTTCTTGAAAATGAAGGCTTTACAGTAGAGACGTTTAAAGATGGTCAGGAAGCCTGTCAGGCCTTTTCCGCAAAAGAACCCGATATGCTTATCCTCGACATCATGATGCCCGGAATCGATGGTCTCAGTCTATGTACCTATTTCCGTCGTCAAAGCTACGTTCCCATTATTTTTGTATCTGCCAAAGATACGCCGCTCGACCGTGTTATGGGAATCACTCTCGGAAGCGATGACTATATTACAAAGCCCTTTCTTCCATTAGAGTTCGTTGCGCGGGTAAAAGCATTATTCCGCCGGTCTGATCCACACTTTTACGATGCCAGCATGACCGATCCTGTCACTCGGTTTATATGTGGAAATCTGGTCCTTTTTCCTGTCAGCCACAGAGTCACAATTCAGGAACGTGATCTCAATGTAACTCCGACAGAATTTGATTTTCTGCTGTATATGATACAACGGGCAGATAATGCTGTTTCTAAAAAAGAATTAGCCGAACAGATCTGGCATTTTCAAGGTCCTAATCCTGAAGCAGATATACCGGAGGATTTTATTAAACGGCTTCGAAAAAAACTACTTTCGTTCGGATCTACTGCCCTGATCGAGACGGTATGGGGCTTTGGTTATCGAATGAGCGAACGAAGGCCAGAAGGGATCGAATCAATATGATTGGAAAGAGTATCCAGACACGTTTATTTTCTGCAGTTTTTCTCGTGATTTTTATGATGACTTTCGGAGTCGGAATCACCTTTTTCCTTTCTTCCCGCTGGTATGTACAGTACACTGCCAGGAAAGAAACAGAGCATCTGATCAGGATGGTTCAGTCGGAGTCGGATCGTTTGAGCACTGACCCGGCTTACACTTCCTCAGATTCTAAGGAAAATACGCGCGAATCTTCAAAAGCTTTGCTTCGTTCTGTCCGGCGGCAGCTCAGAGATCAGCCTTATAATGGTATATTTCTGGTTTTTAATTCCAAGCAAAAACTTGTCTTCCCTCAATCTAGTAATGACCAGAATATTTATCCGATATCTGCCTTAGAGGAACAGTGCCGACAGATGATCCAGTCAGGTGAACTGATTTCCGGAAAAACGTCCCGGATTTTACTTTCTGAAGACTTCTGGTACATCAGTATGTATGTGTTTCCGTCCAGTACACCTGTACGGGCAAAGTATTTTGTTTCTGTTGTCCAAATTCCGGATTCATCTGTTTTCTGGAATTATACATGGAAATTGTATCTTGCGATTTTAATCGCTTCTGTGTTTTTATCATCTTTTTTAGTATGGGGAATTGCAAGAACCATCTCTGTCCCGCTCCAGCATCTTTGCCTCCAGATCCAGCGGATCAATGGAGAAACAGCCGCACAGATCCAGGATTCCTATTCTTTAAATGAACTGGAAGCTTTAAAACGCTCCTATAACCAGATGGAAGAAACGATCCGAAGATCCGCGGAAGAAAAAAGGCAGTTTTTTCAAAACGCTTCCCATGATCTGAAAACGCCGCTTGCGTCTATCACCGGGTATTCCCAGGGGATCGTTTCCAATGTCATAAAGGATCATCAGAAAGCTGCCGGTATCATTCTTTCTGAAAGTCTGCGCATGACTGACCTTGTAGAAAGTATTCTTTCTCTCTCAAAAATGGACAGTCACACATTTGACCTGCATCCGACAGATCTGGAAGTAATAGAGTTTCTTGATGAGTGTGTGGATATCATGAGTACGATCCGAAGGGACTGCGTGATACATCTTGAAGCCGCACGTCCACTAATGATCCACACGGATCCGGAATTGTTGAAGCGGGTGATACAAAATATTCTTTCAAACTGTCTGCGATATGCCGAGCACGAGATTCTGATCCGTATGAGTACAGATGGTAACTCGCTGATCCTTCTGATACAGGATGATGGTCCGGGATTCCTGGAGAAAGATCTCCCTCATATTTTTGAACGTTTTTATAAGGGTAATGGCGGAAAAAATGGAATTGGTCTTTCGATTGTATGGACCGGCATCCACTATCTTGGCGGATCCATTACCGCCGGAAACCGCGCTGTACCGGAACACGGGGCTTATTATCAGCTTTTATTGCCCCTGTCTTTTTAACCGAATCAAGTAAGTCCTAGCTTCAATTGCGAAAAGCAATAAGCAGTAGGTGGGGACTTGCTTGTATCAGGAGGAGTGCAAGCTCCTTCTGATAAACTGCGGAGCAGTTATTCGGTTATGAGCAAGTAGCGAAGCGGATTGCGAATATCCGCTTGACAGTTGCCAATCTCTCGTACAAACACAGGCTTTAACTCGGTACCCACGTATGTACGCAAAAAGACCGGCATATCAAATTTCTTCTTGATACACCGGTCTTTTTATTGCTATTCGGTCTTTTTATCTATTAACGGATATTTTTTTACCATTTCTGTTGCTTTTACAGGTTTCTCTCAACCAGATTCTTTAAGGTTCCCTCGAACGGTTTGAACGGGATTTCCTTATCGTAATTTAAGAAATCTTTCACATATCCAAGTGCTGCTGCAACACCGTAGATCATGCCGCGCTCATCCACATCGAATTCCGGTGTGTGATGGTTTGCGCCGGTGCCGGCCTCCTCGCTCTGGATACCTGTGAAGGTGATGATACCCGGCCAGAGCTTTAAGCACGCCTGCATGCTCTCAGATGCCATCCACGGCTGTGCAACCGTAACAGCATCCTCACCGATGTACTTTCTTACTGCGTTCTTCGCGATCTCGCTGCAGACTGCGTTGTTCTGGCACTCGAACAGCGGATCCGGCATATGAAGGATTTCATATGTACACTGACAGAGCTCGCACTCTTTCTCAACTACATCCATCAGCTGTTTTACAAACGGTGTGCCTGCGCCGTCAACATTGAAGGTACGGATCGTACCGCCGAAGGTCAGCTCGTCCGGAATAATGTTGCGGACGGTTCCGCAGTTTACGAAACCAACGGAGCAGGTCAGGATATCCGTCGGAGCCACATATTTCATGCGGATCATATTGATATGGTTATAGATATTGTTGAAGCAGTCTAAAACACTGTGGGCAAGATCCGGACGGGATCCGTGACCAGCCTGGCCGTGAAGCTTGATGATAAATCCATATGCACCGGAGAATACCGCGCCCGGCTCCGCGGAGATCGTTCCTGTCGGAACATCCCATTTTACATGTGTTGCCATACAGGTATCGATCTTTAATTTCATTGTCTCAACGGCATACGGAAGTAAATTTCTGATATTTCCGCCGGCTTCCTCGCCGCGCTCAAAGAGGAGGACGATATTGCCGTTTAGGTCTTCCTTATTCTCGTTTAAGATCTTTGCCTCAGCGAGAAGCATCGCTGTGTGGGCGTCATGTCCGCAGGCATGGGAGATTCCATCGTTCTTGGAGATGCAGACCTTTTCCTTTGTGAGGTTTGTCTTGCTCTCCTTGATCGGAAGCGCGTCCATATCGGCACGGAGAAGAACGGTTTTTCCCGGTTTTCCGCCGTGGATCTGTCCGATAATACCACCTTCCGGAACGACTACATACTCGATTCCCAGCGCATCGAGCTCAGAGGCAATATATTTTACTGTCTCGTACTCAACACCGCTGTTTTCCGGATACTCGTGCATGTGTCTTCTGATCCTTACCATATAGTCGAAATTTTTCTTAGCTTCGTTTAAAATATCCATATTTTCTCCATTCCGGCGGAACCGCTTTGCCATTTACCGACAGCGCAGTTTGTCCGTCTCTTCAGTTTTGGATTTTCAATAACTGCTGATATCTTCACAGTCATGATCTGAAAATATCCGTTTCCAGACGTCTCTATATTAACACGCGCAGGGAACTAAATCCAGTCCCCTGCGCAGCTTATTTTTTTATTTAA
>NZ_WQPW01000064.1:0-55194 GCF_018785465.1 Clostridium sp. MCC328 | reverse complement strand
CACTGTAACAGGATTTTGCCGATGCTTCGCATTCCGAATCGGCAAAATCCGCGGTCATAACGGTATCATACGGAATTTTCGTTACAGTTCAGCCATGCGCTGGTTTGAATGAGAAAGTGTGTTGCAAGCTTGCTTGCATAAGCACTTTTCATCCAAATCAGCATATGGTGGAACCACCAAGCTTCTTGTTTTCATGAATATGAAAACAAGAAGATGTAATGGCTGAACTGTAACGAATTTTCAGTTCAGAAAATTCCTACCCATGAAAAGTAACTATTTAACTACAACGCGTCTGAAATTCTTCTTACCGCGCTTTACAACGATTCCTTCACCGGAAAGCTGCTCTTTCGTGTATACAGCCTTAATATCCTTCACGATCTCACCGTCTACGGAAACACCGCCCTGCTCTACGTTTCTTCTCGCCTCAGAACGTGACGCGCAGAGGCCGGATTTCTGTACGATGGAAAGGAGGTCGATCGAACCATCAGAAAGATCCGCGTCGGAAAGCTCTGCTGTCGGCATCTCTGCCGCAGCGCCGCCTGCGAATAATGCACGTGCGCTCTCCTGTGCTTTCTTTGCTTCCTCCTCGCCGTGAACAAGGCTTGTGAGCTCGTATGCGAGGATCTCCTTCGCCTGATTTAACTGGCTGCCTTCCCATTTGTCCATCTCATCGATCTGCTCAAGCGGAAGGAATGTGAGCATCCGCAGGCACTTTAATACGTCTGCGTCGCCGACGTTTCTCCAGTACTGGTAGAACTCAAACGGAGTCGTCTTATTCGGATCCAGCCATACAGCGCCGGACTGGGTCTTACCCATCTTCTTGCCCTCAGAGTTTAAGAGCAGTGTGATCGTCATTGCATGAGCGTCTTTTCCGAGTTTTCTTCTGATAAGCTCTGTACCGCCGAGCATGTTGCTCCACTGGTCATCGCCGCCGAACTGCATATTACAGCCGTATCTCTGGAACAGCTCGTAGAAGTCGTAGCTCTGCATCAGCATGTAGTTGAACTCTAAGAAGCTTAAGCCCTTCTCCATTCTCTGCTTATAGCACTCCGCGCGGAGCATGTTGTTGACGGAGAAGTGCGGTCCGATCTCTCTTAAGAAATCGATGTAGTTTAAGTTCATAAGCCATTCCGCGTTGTTTACCATCATGGCTTTTCCTTCGGAGAAGTCGATGAAACGGCTCATCTGCTTCTTGAAGCAGTCACAGTTGTGCTGGATCGTCTCAACCGTCATCATGGTTCTCATATCGGAACGTCCGGACGGATCGCCGACCATGCCTGTGCCGCCGCCGATCAGCGCGATCGGCTTGTTTCCTGCCATCTGTAAACGTTTCATTAAGCAGAGTGCCATGAAATGTCCGACATGAAGGCTGTCCGCGGTCGGGTCAAAGCCGATGTAGAATACGGCCCTTCCCTCGTTTACCATTTTACGGATCTCTTCTTCGTTTGTGACCTGCGCGATCAAGCCGCGGGCCTGTAACTCTTCGTAAACTCCCATTTTGTTTACTCCTTTTCTGTAATTTTCTGCGGATGTTCGTTTCTTCCGCCTGTGTTGGTCTTTATATGAAGACCTGCTATCCGGACGAAGCGAAAAAAAGCCCCGTCCCTTGTTTCCCAAAAGGACGAGGCATACGCTCGTGTTACCACCTGATGTTCCCGAAACGCTCGCACGCTCCGGCTCATGGAGTCCTCATCATAAAAGACCCCGGCATTTCTAACGGGTGCCAGTTCCGTCACAGCCTACTCGCGTTCCGCCGGAATATCCGGTTTCCTCTTTCGGTGTGCAGCTCCGGGATGTATTCAGAAAAAGAAGTCCGCGCGCCTCTCATCCACCGGCAGCTTTCTGTGCGGAGCAGGTCATTTCCCTACTTGTTCCCTTCATCGCTTTTCCATTATATACCGCATGCTTTAACGCGGCTATATGGGTCATTATATGGAGATTCCAAAGCTTTGTCAAGAGCGGAAGCCCTGAAATTCGTTAACTTCATATCCTTTCCTGCAATTTCCCCCTGATTTTTCTGGACAAATAACAGGAATGTGATAGAATAGAAAAAATGCCTGAAACCGGGAACGTCCGGCGCAGGCGCAAGTACTAAAAAACCAATTATTCTCAAGGAGGTCCCGTATGGAAAGCCATAAGATCATTCAGGTGGACGAAAAGGTTCCCTTTAACCTTCTGATCCCCCTGAGCATCCAGCACATGTTCGCCATGTTCGGCGCATCCGTTCTCGTTCCGTTCTTATTCGGAATCAATCCCGCGATCGTTCTTTTCATGAACGGTGTCGGAACTCTCATGTTTATCTTTATCACAAAGGGAAAAGCTCCCGCCTATCTCGGTTCCAGTTTCGCATTTCTCGCCCCGGCCGGCATCGTGATCGCAAAATTCGGTTATGAATATGCCCTCGGCGGATTCGTTGCCGTCGGTTTCGTCGGATGTATCCTCGCATTCATCATTTATAAGATCGGATATAAATGGATCGACGTCGTTCTCCCGCCTGCTGCCATGGGGCCGGTCGTAGCCCTGATCGGATTGGAGCTCTCTTCCAGCGCGGCAAGCAATGCGGGACTCTTAGACGAGACCATTGATCCGAAGAATCTGATCGTGTTCCTCGTGACACTTGGCTTTGCCGTTTTCGGTTCTGTCCTGTTCCGGGGATTTTTATCTGTCATCCCGATCCTGATCGCCGTGATCGCGGGATATGTCGCTGCCGTTGCATGCGGAATCGTTGATTTCTCTGCGGTTGCCGCTGCCCCGATCTTTGCGATCCCGAACTTCACCGCTCCAAAATTTAATATGGAAGCGATCATGATCATCATGCCGGTCATCCTGGTCATCACCTCCGAGCATATCGGACATCAAGTTGTAACAAGTAAGATCGTCGGCCGCGACCTCTTAAAGGATCCGGGACTTCACCGCAGCATCTTCGGTGACAACTTCTCCACCATGGTCTCCGGACTCATCGGTTCCGTACCGACGACCACCTACGGTGAGAACATCGGCGTTATGGCTGTCACAAAGGTTTACAGTGTTCAGGTCATCGCCGGAGCAGCCGTGATCTCGATCATCTGCTCCTTTATCGGAAAGTTATCGACTCTGATCCAGACGATCCCGGGTCCGGTCATCGGCGGAATCTCCTTCCTGCTCTACGGTATGATCGGAACCTCCGGTCTCCGTATTCTGGTCGACTCCAAGGTCGACTACGGCAAAAACAGGAATCAGGCCCTGACTGCCGTGATCTTTGTAACCGGCCTCTCCGGGATCAAGGTGAATTTCGGCAATGTGCAGCTCACAGGTATGGTCCTTGCATGTGTTGTCGGCATGATCTTAAGCCTGATCTTCTATATTTTTGATAAGATGAAGCTTACAAATGATCAGTAAAAGTAACTAAGTGTAACCATCTGGAATAAAACGTAAACTTGCAGGTTCTGCTCCGGTATGCGGTTCATCTCCGCTATCGTTTCAGAACCTGCTTTTTATTTTTTCTACAGCCTGTCCCGCACACATTTCCCCGTCCTTTTTATTTTTTACTCCCGGCTCATTCAAACCGATACTTTTTTTCTGCCCTCTTTTCCCTTTTGTTATCTGACGATATTTCCTATATAAACTATACTTACAGAATTATTAGTTTTCTCTGTTTTATTTACAAATTTTCTTTTTCGCGCTATGATATTTCTATCATATACAAATCGAAAGGATGGTTCCCACATGAAAGAAGCGATTCAGACACTTATAACGTCCGACAAGATGGCTCACGCCTTCGAATACCTGAAACAGGATGAAGCGCACACCATCGACCAGCAGATCGAGCTTGTTCAGATCTCCTCCTTCAGCCCATTTGAGGAGAAGCGCGCGATCCGTTTTAAAGAGCTTCTGACCGAGGCAGGTCTCGATCCGGTGATGGACGAGGTCCACAACGTGTACGCCCATATCCATGGAACCGGAAACGGTCCGACTCTCTATGTCTCCGCTCATCTGGACACTGTATTCCCGCCGGAAACTCCGCTCCCGGTGAAACGCGAAGGAACAAAGATCTACGCACCCGGAATCGGCGATGATACCCGCGGACTGGCTGAGATCCTTACGCTGGCAAGAGCCATCAAAGAATCCGGCTTAAAACCGGTCGGAGATATCATTATCGGCGGCAACGTCGGTGAGGAAGGTCTCGGAGACCTCCGCGGCATGCGCCACTTCTTCTCGAAAAACGCTGATAAGGTTGACGGTTTTATCTCCGTTGACGGTGCAGGCTGCCTGATCTGCCACGGCGGCACCGGAAGCCACCGCTACGAGGTAACCTTCCGCGGACCGGGGGGACATTCCTTCGGCGCCTTCGGTCTTGTAAACCCGATCTTTGCCATGGGGCGCGCCATCTCCTATATCTCTGAGCTCCGCACCCCGAGAGAACCGAAGACTACCTTCTCCGTCGGTGTCGTAAACGGCGGAACCTCCATCAATGCCATCGCGTATGAGTGCTCCATGCTTGTCGATATCCGTTCCAACGGCTTAAAGGAGCTTGAAGAGCTTGATGCAAAGCTTCAGGAGTGCATCAAACGTGCAGTTGAGGATGAAAATAACCGTTGGGAAACCGAGCGTTCCTACGAAGAATCTAAGGACAGCTTCGATCACAACGGACGTATCACAGTGGACGTAAAACAGATCGGAAACCGTCCGGCAGGAAGCCAGCCGAAGGACTGTGAGATCGTGAGCGCCACAGCCTCTGCGTTCCAGGCATGCGGCGAAGATGTAGAATTCGAAAGCGCAGGAAGTACCGATGCAAATATCCCGATCAGCCTCGGAATCCCTGCGATCTGCGTCGGTGGAGGCGGAAAAGGCGGTGCCTGCCATTCTGTTGACGAGTGGTATGACAGCAAAGACGCCTATAAGGGATCTCAGAGAGTCCTTGCGGCGATCTTCGCGCTTGTGGGACTCGATGGAGTAAGTGAGCCGCTGCTTTCCAGGCGGAAAAAATAAGCTCCGCGCCAAAATACCTTTTGTCTCCAACATCATAAAATAAAACAGCATGCCGGAAAGTCTCTTGTAAGTCCTGCTTACAAGCGTTCTTCCCGACATGCTGTTTTATTTTCCACTGCGTTTCACAGTTCTATCTTTAGTTTCCATCCACCAGCGACAGTCTCACCAGCGCCCGCTTCAAAGCGGCTTCAGCGCGGTCAATATCGGTCTGTGGATTTTTTTCCGCCAGACGTCTCTCTGCGCGGATCCTGGCTTCATTGGCTCTCTTGCCATCGATGTTTTCCGGCCACTCGCAGGCTTCTGCGAGGATCGTCACCTTCTCCGGCAGGATCTGTAAAAATCCGGAAAGCAACGCCGCTTTTTTCACGCCGTCTGCCCCGTGGATCTTAAGAACGCCCGGTGCAACCGCGACGACCATCGGGATATGCTTCGGATAGATTCCGGCTTCCCCGTCTGCCGTGTTGAGCTCCACCATCGAAACCTCTCCGTCGAAAAACGCCTCATCCGGCGTAACGATCTGAAGTCTCATCATTTCCGCCATGTCCACACCCCCTATTTCACGCGGGCGAGAACATCATCAATATTTCCTGCGTTGAGGAACAGATTCTCCGGAATATCGTCATGTTTGCCTTCGAGGATCTCCTTGAAGCCCTGGATCGTCTCGGAAAGCGGAACATAGCGGCCTTCCAGACCGGTAAACTGTCCGGCTACGAAGAACGGCTGGGATAAGAATCTCTGGATCTTTCTCGCACGGGATACGGTAAGCTTATCTTCCTCGGAAAGCTCATCCATACCGAGCATTGCGATAATATCCTGAAGTTCTTTATATCTCTGCAGCACTTCCTGTACGCCGCGGGCAACCTTATAATGCTCCTCACCAACAATACGCGGATCAAGGATACGGGACGTAGACTCAAGCGGATCTACAGCCGGATAAATACCAAGCTCTACGATGGAACGGCTGAGTACGGTCGTCGCGTCCAGATGGGTAAAGGTATTTGCCGGAGCCGGGTCTGTTAAGTCATCGGCCGGAACGTAAACTGCCTGCACAGACGTGATGGAACCGTTCTTTGTGGAGGTGATCCGCTCCTGGAGGGCACCCATCTCTGTCTGTAAAGTCGGCTGGTAACCTACGGCTGACGGCATACGTCCGAGCAGCGCTGATACCTCGGAACCAGCCTGACTGAAACGGAAGATATTGTCGATGAATAACAGCACATCTTTTCCGCCTTCGTCACGGAAATATTCTGCCATGGTAAGACCGGTAAGGCCCACACGCATACGGGATCCCGGCGGTTCGTTCATCTGGCCGAACACCATGGTCGTCTTATTGATAACGCCCGAATCGGACATCTCATAGTAAAGGTCATTTCCCTCACGGGTACGCTCGCCAACGCCTGTAAATACGGAATATCCGCCGTGCTCTGTCGCAATATTTCGGATCAGCTCCTGGATAAGGACGGTCTTACCTACACCGGCACCGCCGAACAGACCAATCTTTCCACCTTTCTGGTACGGGCAGAGGAGGTCAACGACCTTGATACCTGTCTCAAGGATCTCTGTCTCTGTGGACTGTTCCTCAAAGCTCGGGGCTTTGCGGTGGATCGGGAGCTTTTTCTCCGTCTTCGGAGCTTCTTTATTGTCGATCGGCTGTCCCAGAACATTGAAAATTCTTCCAAGTGTCTGCTCACCGACCGGCACCATGATCGGTCCGCCGGTCGCTACGGCATCCATGCCGCGGACAAGACCGTCGGTGGGACCGAGAGCGATGCATCTTACCGTATCATCACCGAGATGCTGGGCAACCTCAACCGTGAGGACCCCGCCATCCTTTGTGGTGATCTCAATGGCGTCATTGATCTCAGGCAGCCCGCCCTGGGGAAATTTGATATCCAGAACGGCACTGATGACCTGAGTAATTTTACCAATGTTTTTCTCTGCCATCTCACTTCTCCTTGTCTCTATCATAACTATTCAGCCACTCAGGCCAGCGGTAAAAATCTATCCCAGCACATCATGCCGACTGATTTCTGTCTCCTGTATGCTGTCTATTACCTCCAGCACCGCAAGTATGCAAGTCTGCCAAATAATTACTCATATTTCTTTTTAACCATCGATGGCATTCGCGCCCGCGATGATCTCTGTCAACTCCTGAGTGATGGATCCCTGACGCGCACGGTTGTACTGCAGCGACAGTTTTCCGATCATCTCTTCCGCGTTGTTCGTCGCCGAATCCATTGCAGTCATTCGCGCGCCGTTCTCACTGGCAACGGCCTCTAAGAATGCCCCGTAGATCAGGCTGCTCACATACTTCGGAATAATTGCATCCAGAACTTCGTCCTCGTCCGGCTCATAGTTCATAATGAAAAGATCCGGCTTTTCTTCTTTTACTTCGCCCTTTGGCCCTGCTGCCGCAAGATCCACCGGCAGAAGCTTTAAGAACGTCGGGATCTGGCTTACGGTATTTTTGAACGCCGTGTATGCCAGATAGATCTCTCCGATCTCATTCTTCTCAAACATGGCTAAAAGCTCTTTTGAGATCTGCTGCGCGTCGGAGTAGAGCGGCTCGTCGATCACATCGGAGTAATCCGCTTTGATCTCATAGCCTTTCCTTGCGAGTCCGTCGCGTCCTTTCCGCCCGATCGCGAAGATGAGGGCGTCCTCTTTCGGGATCCCGCTCTCCGTCACGAGACGGATGATGTTGGAGTTATATCCGCCGGCAAGTCCGCGATTGGAAGAAACGACAATAACTGCCTTTTTCTTCGAATCCCCGCTCTTTAAATAGCGGTGCCGGATCCCGGTGGATTTCTTCAGCATCTCCTGGATCGTCTGGTACATCAGATTGAAGTACAGTCTCGAATTTTCCGCCTTCGTTCTGGATTTCTGGAGTTTTACAGTGGCAACAAGTTTCATGGCTTTGGTAATCTGCTCGGTACTCTCAATACTGGATTTCCTTCGTTTAATATCTCTCATGGTTGCCATGATACATCACCTGCCTTATCTTGCTGCCTTGCACTCTTCAATAGCTTTTTTCAGCAATTCTTCAGTCTCCGGTGTCATCTGCTTCGCCTCGCGGATGCTTGCCGGGATCTCCGGATACTTTGTATCGATAAACTTAAACAGCTCTTTCTCAAAATCAAGAACCTGATTTGTCGGAATATCGAGGAGATATTTCTTCGTCGCCGCGTAGATAATGATGACCTGATACTCGACCGGCATCGGCTGATACTGCGGCTGCTTTAAAACTTCACGGATGCGTTCGCCCTGGGCAAGCTGTTCCTTTGTGCTGGCGTCAAGCTCGGAACCGAACTGGGCGAAGGAAGCGAGCTCGCGGTACTGGGCAAGCTCCACACGGATCGGGGCAGCGATCTTCTTCATCGCCTTGATCTGTGCCGCGCCACCAACTCGGGATACAGAAAGACCCGCGTTGATCGCCGGACGGAAACCGGAGTTGAACATCTCGGTCTCTAAGTAGATCTGTCCGTCTGTGATGGAGATGACGTTTGTCGGAATGTAGGCCGATACGTCACCCGCCTGCGTCTCGATAATTGGAAGTGCGGTAAGGGAACCGCCGCCAAGGTCATCGGAAAGTCTGGACGCGCGCTCCAACAGTCTGGAATGCAGATAGAAAACATCGCCCGGATATGCCTCACGTCCCGGCGGTCTCTTAAGAAGCAGGGACAGGGTACGGTACGCCGCCGCATGCTTACTTAAGTCATCGTAAACGACAAGCACATCCTCGCCGTTCTCCATCCACTCTTCACCGATTGCGCAGCCGGAATACGGGGCAATATACTGTAACGGGGCAAGGTCAGAAGCTGTGGATACGACAAGTGTCGTGTAATCCATCGCGCCAAACTCCTCAAGAGTTTTCACGATTGTCGCAACTGTTGATGCTTTCTGTCCAATTGCAACATAAATGCAGTGAACTCCCTGTCCCTTCTGGTTAATAATCGTATCGATCGCGATCGCCGTCTTACCAGTCTGACGGTCGCCGATAATAAGCTCACGCTGTCCGCGTCCGATCGGAACCATGGCATCGATCGCCTTGATACCTGTCTGAAGCGGGGTATCTACGGATTTTCTCTCGATAACACCGTGGGCAACACGCTCGATCTTTCTGAATTTATCCGTAAGGATCGGACCTTTTCCATCGATAGGCTGTCCTAAGGCATTCACGACACGTCCTGTCATGGCATCGCCCACAGGAACCTCAACGACACGTCCTGTCGTCTTTACGGTGTCTCCCTCACTGATGCTTGAGGAATCACCGAGCAGAACCGCTCCGACGTTGTCCTCCTCAAGGTTTAACACCATGCCGTAAACCTCTCCCGGAAATTCCAGAAGTTCTCCCTGCATGGCATTCTCAAGACCGTGGATTCGTGTAATGCCGTCCGCTACCTGGATGACAGTACCCACGTCAGAGACTTCCAGCTTCGTCGAATATCTTTCGATCTGCTCTTTGATGACCGAGCTGATCTCTTCTGGTTTTAAATTCATTTGAGGTCTGCACCTTCTTTCTTTTCCATTTCATCACGTAACTGTTCAGTATTATTTCTGCTGCCGGACTGCTGTTTCCGGTCCCGGATCCGCCGGGATCACGCCAGCTGCAGCTTCATTAAGTCTCTCCGGATCTCACCGAGTCTTGTCCTGATGCTGCTGTCCACCACACGGTCACCGATCCTGATCACGAGTCCGCCGAGGATCGCAGGATCGACGCTATAGGTAACTTCCAGACTCACAAAAGCTGTGGTCTCCAAAAGCTTCGCCTCCGTATGGGCCTTCTGCTCCGCGGAGAGCTCCACCGCGCTTGTGACAGTTACGATACCGATCTTTTTATATTCCTTTACACGATTCACAAAATAGTCGAGGATCTTCGGGAGTTCCTTCTGCCGTCCCTTTTCGATCACGGTCTCAAGAAATCCCATCAGGTCATCGGAAACTCTTCCTTTAAAGATATTTTCCACGACCTTTAACTTCTCTTCTTTTATGATCTGCGGATGGTTCAAAAATTGTACAAGGTCTGCATTCTCCATGAGGATCGTCTGCAGTGACTGTACTTCCTCATATACGGGCGACAGCATATCCCGCTCCATGGCAGCTTCAAACAGCGCGTCGCCGTAGACCTTTGACACTAACTTTGCCATGTGCTCTCACCCATTTCCTTTAAAGTCTCCTCGATCAGGGAATCCTGGATCTTTACATCCATGGAAGCGGCAACCGCCTTCTCTGCCATCAGGGACGCAATGGAAACGATCTCCGTCTTCATGTCCTCAAGCGCTTTCTTCTTCTCCAGCTCGATCTCCCGGTTTGCCCGGTCAACGATGCGGTTTGCTTCCTCTCTCGCTTCCGCTAAGATATCAGCTTCCTGCTTTTTCGCTTTTTTCCTCGCTGCGTCGAGAATTTCCTGCGCCTCTTTGTCGATGGACTTTATTTTATCCTCATACTCTGCTTTCAGCGCGAGCGCATCTTCGCGGCTTGTCTTTGCCGTTTCCAGATCACCCGCGATCCGTTTTCTTCTTTTTTCCAGTACTTCACGCGCCGGATTAAAGAGGAAATACGACATTACAAAGAACAGGATAAAAATATTGATTCCCGTGATCACAATGTCGTTGATCCATTGAGGGTCAAAATTTATTAACCGTTCCAAGGTCTCATCTCGCCTCCTTTACAAACTTCCGCGCATACCCGGAAGTTTTTTCCTGTTCCCATATCCGGATCAACCGAACGGCTTAACGAACATAAGGATAATGGCAACAACAAGACCATAAAGACCGGTCGTCTCGGCAACGGCCTGTCCAAGAAGCATGGTCGATGTAATATCAGATTTCGCGCCCGGGTTGCGGCCGACTGCAGATGCGCCGAAACCAGCGGCGATACCCTGTCCAACACCAGGTCCGATACCGGCGATCATCGCGATACCGGCGCCGATTGCTGAGCAAGCATGGATCAAATCCTGTCCTGTAATATTCATAGATAAAACCTCCTGTAAAAAAATTTTATAGCTGTCATTCGCAGCTACAGGCAAAATCCTTTCCGATCGACTGCGTCGATGGGGTCCTGCCTTCCCTGTTCTGCCCTGCGTTCCTACAGTTTATCATTTACATAGACCATAGTCAGCATGCAGAATACGTATGTCTGGATACATCCGGAAAACAGGTCGCAATACACATGAAGTGCGGCCGGAATACCGATTTTTAATAAGACCGGCATCATTCCGTACCAGAGACCCATGATAATAACTCCGGACAGCATGTTCGCGAACAGACGAAGGGAGATCGAAATCGGATTCGCAAATTCACCGATCAGATTGATCGGGAACAGCACCGGGAGAGGTTGAAACAGTCCCGTAAAGTGTCCGACACCATGATTTTTGATTCCCTGGTACTGTACGATCGCAAACGTGACCAGACCAAGAAGGAACGTAACACCAAAGTCGGCAGTAACCGTTCTCAGGCCGAACAGACCACTCAGGTTGCAGAACAGAATAAACAGAAAAATCGTTCCGATATAGTTCGCAAACCGGTTCGCTGAACTGCCAAGAATCCCCGTGGTCATATTTTCCAGCATTTCCATACCGAATTCGATGATATTCTGGAATGTTCCAGGTACATCCGTCGCATGTTTTAATGCACGGTTCGCGGCTATCACCAGAATCAGCAGAACGATCGTAACGATCGTCATTCCGACCGTTGTTGTCGTCAGCCAGAGTTCATGACCGAAGAGATGGTATTTCACGATCCCGTGGATCATGAAATCAGCACCACTGCCACCACTCATTCTTTTTCCTCCTTTCCTTAAGACTCATGAAAGACTGCTGTCTGTTCCAAAACAGCAGCGTATAAGGCTCTATCCGTCAAGCCTGAAGCTCAGGCCTTACGGTCGGTTCGTTTCTGAAGTACCGGATACACATAAGCTCCGGTCTTCAATCCCAGTGCGCCGAAAACGACCGCCAGAAGGTTGATCGTCGTAAATTTCCATAAAAGGCACACCAGTATTACCGCGCACAGGCTGCGGATCAGCGAATGGATCACCATCTTTTTGCTGCTGTACGCCCCATCAGCCGATTCCACACAGAGTTCCGTGGATCTCGCGATACTGATGAGCAGTACCTCCGCCGCCGCGGCTCCGATCAGCACTCCGGCGATCACCGGAACGGTTCGGAAAAAAATAAGGCAGATGAGAAGCAAGATCATATTATGGATCAGAATCCCGATGCTCATTCCCACTACCTGCCTCTTTGTCTTATCACTCACGATTGTTCCACCCTTTCAATTACCCTGCTGAGGCTGTCTTCTGCCGGACAGTTCCCTGCTGCTTCATATTCCGCTTTCGTTTACGGGTACCGTCTTCTTTGCCGTCCCTTCGGCCGTCACCGCCATCTTTTGGGACGGTCAGCACCGTCTCCGGTTCCGAAACGGCTCTCCCACTGCTTTACCTGCTCTTTCTTTTCCCTGTCTTTGTCTTCTTTCTCTCTGTCTACGATATGCTTCGCCATCTTATATGCACTCAGGCCGCCCGAGAGAACCCCCAGGATCAGAAAGATCAGAACGGTATGAAGTCCGGTCTTTTTATCGATCCAGCTTCCGAGAAGCACACAGATAAGGACCGGTGTCACAACATTGAGTCCGAGCTGGGTGATCAGCACCAGGTTTTCGAGTCCGTTTTTTTTCTGACGCATTTTCTCCCACCTCACTTACCGCGTAACGCATACCGCCATTATACTAAATATTTGCGGATTTGTCCATTTCTACGCATCGACTTTACAGATATTTCATGAATTCTTTTGTCAATAATTTGCTATATTTGGACACAGTTGGATAATTGTCCTAAAATCGTCAAATGGCTTTCCGGGCAAATCCAGATCTGATTTATATTTCTTCTATATTTATATATAGAAAAAAGAGACACAGATACTTCTATGTCCTTTCATTTTTCTTCAGACTTTATTTTCTTATGTAGAGGATCCATCGGTCCGCCCATGATTTTCAGTAATTCATTCCTGTGATCGCAAGTTCTCCGTCCACGGTAATGCCGAGGATGATATTTGGAACACCGTCGCCCAGAACGATTCCTGCCATAACCGGTTCAAGGGTATCAACATCCACCTTTCCGATCGCTGCCTCCATCTCATCGGAGAAGATCTCAACCGGGTCCAGTTTCATGAAATCTTCCTTTGTATCCACCATTCCGCCGTTTGTCTTCACACAGGAGATAAACGCCGGAAAATCAATATGGTCCGCAAGGCCTTCCATATCCTTACTCTTCACGATCTCGACAAGCTCCTTTGCGTAAGACTTGTAATCCGTTTTTTCAAGCTTTGCAGCCACCTCACTCTGGAGCTTCGCCAGCTCCTCACCGGAGATCTCCTCCACCTGTACACCTTCAGAGCTATCATCTGTCTCGAACGCTCCCGGACCTTCCGCCATCTTCGGATCCACATTAGAAAGATCCGGTTTTGTCGTGTCCGCCGCTTTCGTTTCCGCATCGGAAGCTTCTGTCGTTGTCTCTGCTGCGGTTTCCTGTGTCTGTGTATGTTTTGATCCGCATGCGGTCGCCATCACTGCTGTCATGCAGAGCGCCGCCGCCAGTAAAACGTGTTTCTTCATGATTAAAAGTTCCTCCTCTGATCTTATATGTGCTCCCGGATTCTTCTTTTATATGTGCTCCAGGAATCATCTGCTTTTCCGGTTTCTGCCTCGCAGACATCTCCCCGGGTACTCAGGGCATTTTCCGGCGTACAGCCATCTGTTATACTGCATCAGAACTATACCACGGCTCTTTTTTCATGACAATAAACAATTTCTAAAGAAATGGTTATTTTTTCGTTAGAAAATCTCCACTTATTTTATTTTCCTTTTAGAGTTTCTCCATACTTCCGTCACATTCTTCCTGTATACTTTGTATCATAAAAGATACCAATCAGCAAAGACATCACGAAGCGTTTTATAAAAACGAAAGACGAGGCGTGTAGCGCCTGATCAGGTATATATAAAAATGGGGCCGGCAGGCAAATGAAATGCGCGCACATTTATGCCGGACTCGACTAAACATAATTCTCGGATCCACAAGGATCCCGAATTGACATATATTCGATACTCATACATCCCCCTTTTTTAGTATTTGTGTGAAAAAACTCCGGTATGCCAGAACCGGAGTTTTTTCATGTCTGAAAATCAATCGACGTGTCCTCTCACCCAGCACAGGTATTTGCTACAATCTGCATCTTCACGCGAATGCGCATCTTAGGGCACGTTAGTGCCTTTTTTATCTGGTCGTTCCATCGTAATCTCCTGTTAAACCTAAAAACAGGGCAGCCCTTTTATCGGCTGCCCTGTAATCTATTTGCCTTCTTTTTATATATTCCGCAAATCTTATTCTATTATTCATTAGTGTGTCATCAGATCCAGAACAAGCTCCGCGCACTTATTGAGGTTCTCGATCTTCAGCGTCTCGCCCGTAGTATGTACCTTCGTCATACCGGTAGAGAGAACGATCGGCTTGATTCCGTGAAGGGCCATTACGTTCGCGTCGCTTCCGCCGCCGCCCTTTGCAGTCATCGGTTCGCAGCCGATGCGCTTGCAGGACTCGAACACTCTCTGTACCATCGGATCGTCGTTCGCAACATTGAAGCTTACATAGTTTGTCTTTAACTTGATCTCAAGCTTTGCGCCCATCTCGTCACAGGCATCCTGTAAACATTTCTGCATATGGGCAGCCTGCGCGTTTAATTTATCGAGGTTGCGGCTTCTCACCTCTGCCACGAACTCAGCCTTTTCCGGAACGATATTGGTTGCGTACTCAGCCTTTAAGGTACCGATATTGCAGGTCGTCTCCTCATCAATGCGGAGCAGGTTCATCTTTGCGATTCCCTTTGCCGCTACCTGGATCGCACTGATTCCCTCTTCCGGAGCAAGTCCTGCATGGGAGGAACGTCCGATGATCGTCGCGAAGATCTTGATCTGGCCAGGTCCGCAGGTTAAGATCTTTCCAACATCACCGCTGGCATCGAATACCATTGCCTCTTTGCCTTTGATCATGGACAGATCCATATTTTTAACGCCGTTCATTCCGCCCTCTTCACCGATGGTGAATAAGATCTCTGTGTTGCGGCACGGAAGATTCTGCTCTTTGATCACCTTGACAGCCTCCATGATCGCCGCGATTCCGGACTTGTCATCACCGGAAAGGATCGTAGATCCGTCTGTATGGATAATTCCGTCATCGATCAACGGTTTGATCCCGTTACCCGGAGTCACGGTATCCATGTGCGCACACATAATAGTCGGCTCACCCGGAATCGTTCCCGGAAGATATGCACATACGTTAAATCCGTTGGATCCGAACCCCTCTCCGGCCTTATCGGTCTTTACTTCCAGACCGAGTGCATTCAGATCCTCAACTAACTTTTCCCCCATCGCTTTCTCATTCTTTGTCTCGCTGTCGATCATCGCGTAGCCAATGAATGTGTCGAGCAGTCTCTTTTCGTTAATCATCTGCTAACCCCTCCTGTTTTTCCTGCTGCAAAGACCTCTTTTCCGGGCCCTGCATCGCAAATCTTACTCAATCATCTTAACATGGATCTGCCATCTCCGCAAGAAAATACCTCAGCTTTATCCGGTTTCCTGACCGGATCTCTCTGGATCCATTTTGTTTTTGTCTGAATTTTCTAATTTATTCGAATTGCATTAATAATATGAGCTGTAAAAATATTTGACTAAATAAAAAAAGGTGTGGACAGTTATTTACAAAAGATATATAATCGTTTTATAAAAAGTTAATATTTTTCATTCTTAGCAAAGAATTAACTTTTTACTTTATCGGCGAAATTGCTGGAAATCTTCCTGTTTTTTCAGTTATTTCGTACTTTTACTATCACAGGAGGTTTCTGTATGAGCGAAAACACCAATACTGCAACAAAGCAGACCTGGCTCGACAAGGCATTGACCGTAGTCGAAAACGTATGTAACAAACTTCCCGATCCGGTAATCCTGTTCTGCTGGCTCTTCCTTTTCACAGCGATTATCGGTACGATCGCAACGATCAGCGGAGTCAGCCTTATCAACCCGGCATCCGGAGAGACCGTTGTTTCCCAGAACTTCTTCTCGGCAGACGGACTTGACTGGTTCCTTAATAATATGGTAAAGAACTTTACTGGTTTCGCACCGCTTGGTCTGGTAATCACCATGACACTCGGTATCGGTCTCTGTGAGGAGTCCGGACTGATAATGTCCCTCTTAAAGGGATGTCTGAGCGATGTTCCTCCGGCTCTTATTCCGTACCTCATCGCATTCGTCGGTACGATTGGAAATATTGCTTCCGATACCGCAAACATCATCGTTCCTCCGCTTGCTGCACTCCTCTATATCGGTGCAGGAAAACATCCGGTCGTTGGTATGATCTGTGGATACGCAGGCGCGAACGCCGGCTTTACCGCAAACTTGATGGTTGCCGGTACCGACTCCCTGCTTCAGGGGCTTACAAACGATGCAATCAAGGGCTTTTTACCGGATACAACTTTCCAGGTAGATGTTACCTGTAACTGGTTCTTCATGATTGCTTCTACATTCCTCTGCTCGATCGTGATCGGTTTTGTTTGTACAAAGGTTGTAGAGCCGCGTTTCGGAAAATACGAAGGCAATACTGATGAAAAGATTGAAAAGCTGACAAGCGAAGAAAGCAAAGGACTCCGTGCCGCTGCAATCACAGCCATCGTGTATATCATTCTCCTCGTAATCGGCTTCTTTACCGGTCCGTTAGCCGCTGAGAACGGTGCCTTCGTTGGATCTCCGCTCTTAAAGGGTCTGATCCCGATCCTGTTTGTATTCTTCTCCGTTTGTGCGATCGCATATGGCTTCGCTTCCGGTAAATTCAAAAAATCCGGCGACATCAGTAAAGCAATGAACAAGCAGATGGCAGCAATGGGCTCCTACGTTTCCTTCTGTTTCTTCTGTGGACAGTTCCAGGGCTTATTCAACTGGACAAAGCTTGGTACACTCCTTGCGATCGGCGGCGCTGATCTTCTTCAGTCCGCAGGTTTCACAGGTGTCCCGTTATTCATCTGCTTTATCCTCGTTGTAACCTGCGTAAACATTTTCATGTCATCCGGTTCCGCAAAATGGGCGATTTTCGCGCCGATCTTCGTTCCGATGTTCATGCTCCTTGGCTATCATCCAGGCTTCACACAGCTGCTTTACAGACTTGGTGATTCCCCGACCAACGCAGTTACACCGATGGGCCCGTATATCTGGATGGTTCTCGCAACCGCACAGGCCAAGTACATGAAGGATATAAAGATCGGTACTCTTATTTCCAACCTTCTTCCGATTGCTGTTATCCTTGAAGTGATCTGGGTGATCTTCTTCATCATCTGGTACCTCATCGGTCTTCCGATCGGACCGGGTGTTGGTTCCGCTCTTCCGGTTGGTATCCTTTAAAACTTTCGGCAGTACATAACAGATTTGTCAAAAAACGGGCAGCTCCATTTCGGAACTGCCCGTTTTATTCATCTTCAGTTTTCTTATTTTGCAAGTTCTTTTATAATAGAAGAAACCTTATCGTAATCGTACTGGACTTCTTTTACTCCCGACTGTTTTTTATACCAGTTCTTTAATTCCTGATACGTTGTGGAGAAAGAACCATATCCGAGATACAGCTCCGGAGTCTGGAAGTTGTCCGCGAATACGACCATCGGCATCACCTTCAGGCTCTGAACTCCGTTTTCTTCCATCACCTTTGTGATCTCCGCCGCGCCTTTTTTCAGCTCCAGAAGCGGATTTTCAAACTCTTCTTTTCTCTTTGCGTCTTCTCGCCGCCACATTGCTCCGTCCGGTGTTCCGTATATCTTAATTCCCCAGCCGTAAGTTCTTACAAGGTAAACACCTCTCTTATCCATAAGGACCACATCAAACGTCATTTTCCCTTCCGGCAGATTTAAAGTCGCGTTCTTTAAAACCTCACCGGGCTTTCCGCAGATCTTTTTCAGCCGTCCGGAAACCTTTTCCACTGCCTTCTCGTGGTTCCGCTGTTTGTTCATGTGTTTCGCGATCAGCCAGAACACCAGCACACCGGCCAGTATGTAGGCAAAGAACATAAAGTAGTCCTGCGCCGAATGAAGTTTCCATGTCTGAAAGTTTCCACCAAACATATTTTATCCTCCCAGGTATTCAATTAACCGCACATTGGCAGTTGCTGCCACCGACAGTCTCTTTTGAATCCATCAGGCAGGATTCCTTTATTATCTGTCATCACGTTTCATGCACGATACTTTATCTTAACACGAAACCACTATAAACGCAATAATCTTCTCATATTCGCCATTTCCTGATTTGTGCATTTTTACCAAATATTTATCATTCCATTTAGCGAAATCTCCGGCTTTTTTTCCAGTTTTCTAATTTAAAAATAAAAATTATAAACACTTTATAAAAAACATATAGCTTTTTCGAACCCTTTATAGTATAATATCCATGTAAGCGGGATCTCGGGGGTTTAGATCTCGTAAATTAAGTTTACAGGAGGTTTTTCAAATGAGTGAAAACACTACCGCTAAGAAAACCGGCGTGGACAAACTGATTGATGGTATCGAAAAAGTTTGTAACAAATTGCCGCCGCCAGCGATTCTGTTCTGCTGGCTTTTCCTTATCACAGCCATCATCGGCTGCATCTTCAGTGTAATGGGCGTTGCCCTTACAAACCCGGCTTCCGGAGAGGTCGTAACATCTGCGAACCTGTTCTCCAAAGACGGTGTTGACTGGATCTTAGGCAACATGGTAAAGAACTTTACCGGTTTCGCTCCGTTAGGTCTGGTTATCACAATGACACTCGGTATCGGTCTCTGTGAGGAGTCCGGAATGCTGATCTCCATGCTGAACAGTTCCTTAAAGAACGTTCCGGCAGCTATGATCCCGTATGTAATCGCATTCGTCGGTACAGTCGGAAACATCGCTTCCGATACAGCTATGGTCGTTATCCCGCCGATGGCTGCCATCGTTTACATGGGCGTTGGCAAACACCCGGTAGTTGGTATGATGGTTGGTTACGCAGGTGCTCAGGCCGGTTTCACAGCAAACCTGATGGTTGCCGGTACTGATACTCTGTTACAGGGTCTTACAAACGATGCGATCAAGGCATTCATCCCGGATACAACATTCCAGGTTGACCCGACCTGTAACTGGTTCTTCATGATCTTCTCCACCTTCCTCTGCGCAGCAGTTATCGGATTCTGTTCCGTACATATGATTGAGCCGCGTTTCGGAAAATACGAGGGTGCCGGAGAAGCAAAACTTGAAGAAGTTACTCCGCAGCAGAAGAAAGGTCTTAATGCTGCAGCTCTTACCGCGATCATCTACATCATCATCATTGCAATCGGATTCTTCACCGGTCTTCTTTCCGGCGAGAACGGTGCATTTATCGGATCCCCGCTCTTAAAGGGCCTGATCCCGATCCTGTTCGTTCTGTTCTGCCTCTGCGGTCTTGCATACGGCTTCACTGCAGGTACATTCAAGAACGCTGTTGATGTCAACAAGGCAATGTCAAAGCAGATGGCCGGCATGGGTTCCTACGTTCTGTTCTGCTTCTTCTGCGGACAGTTCCAGGGCTTATTCAACTGGACAAAGCTTGGTACACTCCTTGCGATCGCAGGTGCTGATGGTCTCGAGGCTGCAGGTTTCACAGGCATTCCGCTCTGTGTAGCTTTCATCCTTCTCTGCTCCTTCGTCAACATCTTCGTATCCTCCGGTTCCGCGAAGTGGGCTATTTTCGCTCCGATCTTCGTTCCGATGTTCATGCTCCTCGGTTATCATCCGGGCTTCACACAGTTACTTTACAGAATCGGTGACTCCCCGTTCAACTGCTGGACACCGATGTCCGCATATATCTGGATGATCTTAAGTGTTGCTCAGACAAAGTACGTTCCGGATCTCAAGATCGGTACTCTGATCTCCAACATGATCCCGATGTCCATCGTTCTTCAGATCGCATGGATCATCGTAGTTGTTATCTGGATGTCCATCGGACTTCCGTTCGGACCGGGCGTAGGCGTTGCTCTTCCAGCTGGAATCCTCTAATTCAGAGTATAGCAGCTTGCAAAGCTTATTGTGTAAAATATAAAGGCAGAATGACCCGTCGCTTTTGCGACGGGTCATTTTTTGTTGCCATAATGATACCTCAGAGATGAGTTCTATTCTTCTCAAGATCGGAAATTCAATTTTATTTCTGTAGTTCTTCCAAGTGCCTCTCCAGAATATCCGCTGCACAGGCTGCAAGCTCTGCGCATGGGCGTTTTTTATAGTAGCTCTCCGTTCTCGCCTCCGGAGCCGGAGTTGTATCCGAATTGATCCCAGCCAACAGTTCCCGGCAGATATAGCTGCCGTTCTCGTCCTTAAACGCCGTTACAAGCTTCTGAATTTTTTTATAGTGATCCTGCTTCTCCGCTGCCGCTTCCGGGTCTGTATAGCCTTCCAGAGCCCCACAGACCAGTGCCATTCCGCTGACACAGCCACATACCTCCCGAAGTCTTCCGAGACCACCGCCAAACGAGGATGCCAAGCCTGCCGCCATCTCTCTGCTGATTCCGCGTACCTCCAGTTCATCCGCAAACGCCAGTGTCACTGCCTGGGAGCAGTTGTAACCTTCCTTAAATAGTTCTCTTGCCAGATCACCGCGCGATTTTAAACAGGCTGATCCGTTTTTTTCTGTGTTTTCCACAATCTCTGCTGTTTTTTCCTCTGTCATTGCTATACTCCTTTCCTGTCAAACCATAGTTAAAGTTCTGCCATGCGCTTTCTTATCCAGATCAGCATATGGCGAACCAGATGGCAAGTCGCCAATCCTCTGCTTGTTTTTTTTTCAGTCTTATGATAGAATACTATTGTTATGGCAATGGGCCATCGCCAAGCGGTAAGGCACAGGACTTTGACTCCTGCACTCGAGGGTTCGAATCCCGCTGGCCCAGCGGAAAAAGGCTGAATTTCTATTATAGAAATTCAGCTTTCTTCATTTTCATTGAGTTCATTTTCTATTTCCTGAATCATCTTCAGAATGCTTTCCCGACAATGTTCCACCGCATCCGCGCACACATCCAGGTCTTCCTTCGTCACCTCAATACTCTCATCTCCCGGATATCTCTCTGCAAAATAATATCCGTTAATGATCTGCGTTTCCACTTTCACTTCACGATCAAATTTCACATCTAACCTTTCGTAAAATACAAAAAAGCCCCGGGAACTGCTTCCCAGGGAAATACGGGTGGATACAGGGATTCGAACCCTGGGCCTCCAGAGCCACAATCTGGCGCGCTAACCAGCTGCGCTATACCCACCATAATATAAAATTCGAAATCACACTTGATTTCAAATGAGCCTGAAGGGATTCGAACCCCCGACCCACGGCTTAGAAGGCCGTTGCTCTATCCAACTGAGCTACAGACTCATTATGCTTTTTCGCAAAAGCAAAGCGGGTGATGGGAATCGAACCCACGTATCCAGCTTGGAAGGCTGGTGTTCTACCATTGAACTACACCCGCAGGAAAATTTTTCTTTTTTCGCTGACCAGTAGATTATATCTCATATCCACTCATTTGTCAACAAGTTTTTTATCTTTTTTTCGATAAAAATCGGGGTGACAGGATTCGAACCTGCGACTTCCTGGTCCCAAACCAGGCGCTCTAGCCAAGCTGAGCCACACCCCGGGGATTTCGCAAAGCATTTAAAAACAAAAGTTCACTAAATGCGTTTAAAATTATACCGTAGATAGGTTGGATTGTCAACCACTTTTTTTATTTATTCGAGGCTTTATTCGAGGCTGAATCCTCCACTATCTCCGTTCCGGCGGCATTTCTTCTACAATTGGCTGCATACGCACTTTCTGCGCAGGCAGCTATCTGATTTCATACAAAAAGCAGCTCCGAACTTATTCTTCGAAAACTGCTTTCTGATTTTATCTGTTTTGTGCCAATTATTTCCGGTCCCGCCTAGTAAAGTCCCGACGGAATATCCCTGTCCTGATCCACATAACAGACCGTATAATGTGCCTCACCGTTCCGATCAAGCTCCATCAGCATGTAGGACGGCTTTCTTCCGTCCTGTCTCGGATAGGAGAGACTTCCCGGGTTCAATACAACAAGCCCGTCCTCACAGTACTCCAGATGCGGCTTGTGGGTATGTCCGAACATGACGATATCGGCTTTTCTGGCTCTCGCCTCTTCCTTGATCGTCTCCAGCTCGAAAGATACGCCGTACATATGGCCATGGGTCAGAAATGCCCGGTATTTTCCGATCGAGATTTCCTTCTCCCTGTCTGTCTGGGAGAAGAAGTCATTATTTCCGCGCACCACGCGGATCACGCAGTTATCATTATTTACCCATTCCTTAAAATATGCCTCGCTGCCCTCGGTATCGCCCAGGTGGATCAGCATATCGAACGGGGACTGTTTCTCAATAATTTCCCTGAGATTTCCATCTCTTCTGTGGGTATCGCTCACGATCAGAATTTTCATACTTTATTCTCCGATCTCTTCTGCAAGACGTTTCTTCATCGCCCGAAGCGCTTTTCCGCGGTGACTGATGGCATTCTTCTCATCCATGGTGATCTCCGCCGATGTCTTTCCGTACTCCGGCAGCATCAGGATCGGGTCATAGCCGAATCCGCCTGCGCCAGCCGGTTCATGGGCGATCACACCCTCCATGGTTCCCTCCGCTGTCAGGGTTCTTCCATCCGGGAGAACTGCCGCGATCACGCAGACGAAACGCGCCGTGCGCTTTTTCTCCGGAACACCATCAAGGCGGTGGATCAGGTTCCAGTTTTTAATTTCATAGGAAGTCTTCTCTCCCATGTAGCGCGCGGAGTAAACGCCCGGCTCCCCGTTCAACGCATCGATCACAAGACCGGAGTCATCTGCCAGAACGATCCCGCCTGTCTTCTCCCACACGGCTTTTGCCTTAATTAACGCATTTGCCGCGAATGTATCTCCATCTTCAACAATATCAATGTCAACACCGGCTTCCTTCATGGACAGGATCTCCGCCCCGAGGTCTTTTAAAATCTCGCGGATCTCCCGCATTTTTCCGGCATTTGATGTTGCAAAAACAATTTTATGTTCCATGTATCTCTCACTTTCCAATTTTCCGGCTGTAGGCCTTCAGGCACACGTTGCATCTTTTGGATGTCTCCGTCCGTTCCCACAAAGAGCCGTCGAAACTAATATACCCCTCGCCGTCGCCTATGTCAATATTTCCGGTCCGTCCGCCCCCAGCATACTCCACCGCCACTGGCTGCGTCGTCCCAGGCGTGCGGATCCTTACCGCCACAACGAACATTTCGCCTGCATCCAGTTCCTGGGCCTTTGCCAGGTTCACTGTATAAAATCCCGTATCCGGCAGTGTCCCGGATGCCAGGACTTTTCCACTGTCCGTCTGGAATTTCACATTATTTTCCACATGTTCACGGAAGCTGTCCCCGTCAAACACATACACTTCATACTCCGTGTCCGGTGCCGTAGCGTAGAAGCCCACCGCCTCCAGCGTCTCGTCCGACTCCGCTGTATACGCGTTCGCCATCCAGGCCTCCGGCTCGCCGAATCCCATCTGCCCGGTCCAGCCGCAGAGGTCGCTCTGGTAATTCCTGTCGAAATTGTCCGCCGGTCCGATGCCGCAGTAGGAGATTCCGCTCTCCGCGATCCAGCTGTCCTCGTAGGACACATGGAAAAAGCCGCCGTCTCCGAAGTTCTCTCCCCAGCTGTTCACGCAGAGGAATGCTCCGTCCGATTCCGGGTTCGATGCAAATTTTTCTTTCGGATAGTTGTCATCCCATCCGATGATCACCGCGTCATGGTTCGGTTCTTCGCTGCCTTTGTAGCAGACATCCTCATCACTCACCCGGTTTTCTGACGGGAGGTAGAGGGACGTCTGGACACCGCCATATAAATACACTGCCCGTTTTACCGCGTCGTAATTCCGTTCCGGCAGGATCCGGATCTCCTGGACGTGGCAGACAGGTGCAAGGCCGTCCGGCGAAGTGCTGTCCCCATAGGGATCATCCTCCTCGGAGACAGGTCCCTGCCAGGCTAAAAGATACGCCATCGCCATACTGTAATCGCCGCCGGAATTCTGACTGATCCCAAAACTGTTGTGGATCGACATGTGGTCCGCCGAGAGCGGCACCGCCATGGACTCCGGCATGGAGGTCTCCACCGCCTTTAACGCCGCGAACGCCCAGCATGTGCCAAGATCTCCCTGGTCGGAGACGGAGACGGTCCGATGCTCACGGATGTCATAGGATGAGGGGAGTTCTATGGTTTCCGGATCCGAATTTCCGCTGCCGGAAGCCTCCGTTCCTGCATCTGTATTCTTCTGGTCAGGATCAGCTCCCGCTTCATCTGTTTCTGCCAGATCCACGCCGCCATCTGTCAGCGTTTCCTTACCGCCGTCCGTGCTTTCCACACGCTCCGCAATATCCTGGTCAGATTCTTTCTCTCCGCCTTCCTGTTTCGGATCCAGCACAAAGGCGATCTCTGTGGTTACCAGATCCAGGATCTCTGTCCTCGCTGTAAAGACAGCCCCGGCTGCCAGCACCGCGATCCCGCAGGTCCACAGACCGTCCCTGTTTCTGCGCCCTTTTCTTCTTCGACTTCTCATATCCGCTTACCTGCGTTTCTGCCTGCAATCGGCATTTTTGTCATCTCTGTGTGTCTGCTGCCGTTCTGTTATCTCTCTTCTCTTCTGTCCTCACGCTTTCTCTGCGGTTTCGGTCCTAAGAACTGGTAGAAGTAGGTCTTCATCATACCATTGTAGATCTTCCGATTCTTATCCGCCTTGCGGCCGAAATACCGCTCGGTGTCTTCGTAAGCCGTAATGATATAGGCAGACCAGGAATCCAGCTCCGCGAAGCGCTCGCCGATGGTCTTATATAACTCCGGCAGATTCTTTTTATCTTCAATTCGCTCACCGTACGGCGGGTTCGTGATCAGGAAGCCGTACTTTTTCGGGTGGCTCAGGTCGCTGACGGATCTCTGCTGGAAATGGATCAGCTCATCCACTCCTGCTGCCTTCGCGTTCGCTCTCGCCGCACGGACGATATCACCGTCGATATCATATCCTTGAATATCCGTCTGGACGGAGAGGTCCACGAGATCGTTCGCCTCGTCCATGGCGTCATACCAGCATTTTCTGGGGATCAGGTGCTTCCAGTCCTCGGACAGGAACTCACGATTCATTCCCGGTGCCATATTTGCCGCGATCATCGCCGCCTCGATGGGGAAGGTGCCGCTTCCGCAGAACGGGTCCACGAGGATCCGGTCGCTCTTCCACGGGGTCAGCATGATGAGAGCCGCCGCCAGCGTCTCCGTGATCGGTGCTTTACTCGTCAGTGTGCGGTAGCCGCGCTTATGCAGGGACTCGCCGGTGGTGTCGAGAGCCACTGTCACCGTGTCCTTGTGAAGGAAGACACGGAGCGGGAAGCTCGCGCCGTTTTCCGGGAACCACTCGATCCCGTACGCCTTTTTCATCCGCTCCACCATGGCTTTTTTCATGATGGACTGGATGTCAGACGGACTGAAAAGCTTGCTCTTGATGGAGGACGCCTTTG
This sequence comes from Clostridium sp. MCC328, assembly GCF_018785465.1. Taxonomy (NCBI): domain Bacteria; kingdom Bacillati; phylum Bacillota; class Clostridia; order Eubacteriales; family Clostridiaceae; genus Clostridium; species Clostridium sp. MCC328. The sequence goes on along the minus strand of NZ_WQPW01000064.1, from coordinate 29,643 downwards.
CGACCCAGAATTTCGCGTCCTTCGGGAGATATTCCTCCCACGGGATCGCGCGGGTTCCCTGGAACAGGTCCTCGAAGGTCTCCGCGTGGAAGCTGCCGACTTTTAAGAGCACGCGCTCTGTCGTTCTGAGGAAAATATTGGCGCGGCAGATCGCCTCCGCATCGCCGATAAACGTCACACGGCCATCCTCCACCTGGCTGACCTCATATCCGAGATCCAGGATCTCCTTTTTCATGACTGCCTCCAGGCCGAAATGGCATGGGACGATTAATTCAAATGTATTCAATCTGATTTTCTCCGTTCTGATGTGTCATGTAACTGCCTGGTATCTTAGCAGTTACTGTATTTTCATAGTTTCACGCCATCCATGACTTACGCCAAATGGTCATATTCCATTTAATTTTAAGGGTTTGCAGCGTCCCTGTCAATCCCTGCCGAACCTCAAAGCAGACTTACATTCCGCATTTTTTCCGAACTGCTTATACAATAAGCCTGGCTCCCGGATGCAGCTTATCACTGATAACCGCGTTCGGTGCAAGAATGTGCTACTCTTTACATCTCACATAATACTTCCCTCTATAATAATGAAGTCCCCCAAGTGCATTCACCGCGTCATACCCGCACCCTGCAAGCTTCCTCGCCGCAAGCAGGCTCTGGCCCCCGTAGGCGCAGTAGATGACCACAGGGCGGTCTTTCGGAATCTCCGCCTCCACTTCATCCAGCCGCTCATAAGGCAGGTTCACAGCCCCCAGGAGATGTCCTGCCTCATATTCCCTCTGCTCCCGCACATCCAACAAGGTGAATGTCCGCTCCCCGTCCAGAAGATACTCCAACTGCTGCACCGAAATCGTCCGAAACATATACCTTCTCCTGAAACAAATCCTTAATGTAAGGTATGCCGGGCGGTCCGGACAGGTTCTATGTACACTATTACACACAAAAAATGTGCCTTGGCACATTCTCGCACCTCGCGCGGTCGCTTGCGACAATCTGCATCCTCGCGCGAGTGCGCATCTTTGGCGTGTTAGTGCCTTTTTATGTAACAGGGATTTCCCAGGAATTCCCTGTTACATAAAAACAGCGGCAGGTTCTGCTCCTGCCGCCGCTTTCATCATATTCTGCGAATGTGTGCTGTCTTCACATCCGCATCTTTTTATCTCTTGCAGTTTCTGCCATTATCCATAGAGTCCCTGGAACTGTTTCTTGTGCGATTCTGGCTGCTGTTTTCAGAACGGTTCTGGCTGTTTCTGCTCTGATTCTTTGTCTTATCGTAGGTCTCAGACTCGCTGCTCTTCATGTTGTCGTCCATATCATAGCTGTTTCTTGCCATTTTTTCGTACCTCCTAGAGTGGTTTTCAAGCCGCGGACATTTTCCGCCGCTGCATCCTCTAGTATGGTCCGTTCCCGAACGATTATGCAGCTTCCCCGAAAAGAACTTTTAATTTTTTCATACAGTGGAAGAACGCCGGGATCAGGAAAGCATCCGCGAAGATCCACGCTAACGGGCTCGCAAAGCATGCCGGAAGGAAGCCGAATACCGGAACGAAGCAGAAGCCCACGAGAGATCGTGCCGCCATCTCGCAGACACCCGCGAGGATCGCGAATGTGGAGAATCCCATTCCCTGGATCGTAAAACGCACCACATTCACAAAGGTAAGCGGTATGTAGAACATGCTGTTTCCGATAAGGAACATCGCCACGCGCCCGATGATCTCCGTCTGGTCCGCGTCCATAAAGAGAAGCGCGATATGCTTTCCGCCAAAGAACAGGATCACAAACGCGATCAGGGAGTAGACGATACCGATCAGACTCGCCGCCTTCAGTCCCTCTTTCACGCGGTCCAGCTTCTTCGCTCCCACGTTCTGTCCCGCGTAAGTCGCCATAGTTCCACCCAGTGCGTCAAACGGACAGCAGAAGAACATGCTGACCTTGCTTCCCGTAGAAACGGCCGCAACCGCCATAGAACCCAGAGAATTTACCGCAGTCTGGAGCACAACGCTGCCGATGGCCGTGATGGAATACTGAAGTCCCATAGGAATCCCCATGCCGCAGAGTGTGCCGAGCATTCTTCCGTCTGGCTTCCACTCGCCGTTTTTCATATGAAGGATCGGGTAATGCCTGAGCATGTAGACCAGGCACAGTACCGCGGAGATTCCCTGGGAGATGACCGTCGCCAGAGCCGGTCCGCCAACGCCCATGCCAAGGACCAGGATCGTAAAAAAGTCGAGACCGATGTTCATGAGGGAGGACAGGAGCAGGAAGTAGACCGGTGTCTTGCTGTCGCCCAGACTTCGGATGATGCCCGCCAGCATGTTATAGAGGTATGTGACCGGGATTCCAAGGAAGATCACAAAAATGTAATCATAGGCGCCCTGGATAATGTCCTCCGGCGTATTCATCCACTGTAAAATATTCATGCAGAGTGCACCTACGACCGTCGTCATGACCACCGCGAACACCGCTGAAAGCCATCCGGCGTTCGCCACGAACTTCCTCATTCCCGTATAATCACCCGCGCCGAACTTCTGCGCCACCGGGATCGCAAATCCGCTGCAGGCACCGGTACAGAAACCGATGATCATAAAGTTGATGGAACCCGTCGAACCAACTGCCGCCAGGGACGATACCCCCAGGCATTTTCCGACAATGATCGTGTCTACCATGTTATAAAACTGCTGAAAAAGAAATCCCAGCAGCATCGGAACTGCAAAGCTTAAGATCAGCTTCATTGGCGATCCGACTGTCAGATCCTTTACCTCACTTTTCTGCATATGTAACTCTCCTGTGTCATTTTACTCGGTCTTTATATTATGTAAACCACGGTTCCGGTTGAATCTTCCTGACTCTCTGACATACGTTTCCCATGGTCTACATGTTTCAAACGAACTTGCTGTATTATAAATCAGTGTTTTCAAAAAGTATATATATCAAAACACCGAAATTACGGAAATTTTTTCCACATTCTTTCGTCAAAAAAGCTTTTCGGCCGTATAGTTTCGACCCGCCTGCGTTTTCCGGGTACATGTTCCGTCTGATTTTCGCCTTTCTTCCGTCTTTTCCTTATTTCACCCTTTACATTCCACACCATTCATGATACTGTAATTGCATCAGGGGCGCTGACCGCCCTGAAAATCAAACAAACATGCAGAGTAGACGTGTGCGCGTCAAGTGCCCGCCAGACAGGGAGTTGCTGGCAGGACGAAGGGAATTTCCCGCGGTGCACATATCGCATCCCGCTGCATCAGAAGATAGCTCCGTATATTATCTCCTGTTGTGGTCCGAGAATCTGCAAAGGAGGTATTTTTTTATGCAAAAAAGCTCGAACGACCTCTTTTCCAGGATCTTTGAATCATCCCGTGAATTCAAGAAGGTCACCACTATCACTACCTGCGCCATGTTCGGCGCGCTGTCCGTTGTACTTGGATACTACTCCTTTAAAATCACACCAAACTTAAAGATCGGCTTCGGTTCCATCCCAAATATGCTGGTGGATTATCTGTTCGGCCCGGTCGTCGGCGGATTATTCGGCGGCGCTATGGATGTGATCAAGTTTATGTTAAAGCCGGACGGCGGATTTATGCCGGGCTTTACATTCAACGCGATGCTTGCGGCGTTTATCTACGGCCTGTTCTTCTATAAAAAGAACCTTTCCCTGCCGCGGATCCTCACGGCAAAGCTCGTGGTGATCGTTCTCTGCAACATCGTCCTCGGCACTTACTGGTTGACGCTCTTAAACGGAAAGGGATTTTTAGCAATTCTGCCAGCCCGCGCCATCAAGAACCTGATCCAGTGGCCGGTGGACTCCCTGATCTTCTTCCTTGTGGCGAAGACCTTGGAGCAGGCAGGAGTGTTTAAGCTTATTCTTCATGCTGGGAACCGTCAGAGAAGATAGTATAAATCTGCTGCTGACGACCTCTTTCGAATGCATCGCAGTAAAAAATGCTCTCTGCAGCAATCCTAACGATCTGCTGTAAAGAGCACTTTTTTAATCCTTTTTATCCTTTATCCAATTTTCAGGTTAATCGCCAAGTACATTTACGATTCTCACCGGTGTGCGGTAGTTCCATCTGGAAACCTTGATTCCGGTTCTCTCTGTGGAGGCATGTACGATCTGTCCGTTTCCGATGTAGAGAGCAACATGGTTGATCCTCTTTCCAGATCCGTAGCAGATAATATCGCCCGGGCGCATCTCGGAGCTGCTTACCTGGCGGCCCATACGAGACTGTCCGCCGGAAGAATGCGGAAGTTCAACTTCTGCTGCGTGACGCATTACATAGGAGGTAAATCCAGAACAGTCAACACCAGTATTCGGGTTTGTTCCGCCGCATTTGTAGCGGTTTCCTACGAACTGGAGCGCATATGTAACAATTTCGGAACGGAGATCATTCTCAACTTCGATAGTTGCCTCAAGTTCTGCCTCTGCCTCGTCGGCTTCTGCCTCAGCCGCTTCCTCCTCATCGGAGTCTGCCTCAGCCACTGCCTCATCAGCATTTGCTTCTTCTTTATCTGTCGTCTCTTCAGAACTCTCTGTTTCTTCTGTCGCTGTCTGCTTGTCCTCTTCCAACAGGTTTCCGTTTTCATCGAGGTGGATGATTCTTACGACCATCTTGTCCTCTTTTACAGCTGCCGTTGTCTCGTCCGCGAAGGAAACGATCGGAAGGGCTGCCGTTAAGGCCATACATAAGCAGGTGATTTTTAAAGTTCTGAAAAGTTTTTTTGTCATTGATGTCCTCTTATCTTAAACTTTAATGATTTGTAATGTTTGTTACAAATATGTTAAATCTTGTTACGAACAAATTATATTTCTCACAGCCACTTTTGTCAATACATATGAAGGAATTCATAAACTCTTAATAATTTAGGCAAAAACCGCCAAAAATGTGGCAAAAATGCGGCGCTCCCCCGCAGAGAGCGCCGCACATGTTTACATAACTTATTTCAATTGTAACATCCTGTAATCTGTTGATTTTTTCAGTAAAATCAGGGTTTTTCGGACATTTTCGTCTTTAAATCCATGAACTGATCCGCCATTTTCTGTGCCCGTATCTGCAGCTCACATTCACGGCCGCCTGTTCATTTCTTCCTATTAACATCTGTTTTATTACCTGCCACGGAAGTTCTTAACAAGCCAATAAATAATAAGGCACATTAAGATCGGTCCGGAGAACCGGATCAGAAGATAGAACACGCCGCCCATAATGCTGAACACAACAGAGATCACAAGGAACAAGAGCACAACAAGGGCTAATTTCCAGTACCACTTATTCAGATCGAAATAATGGATATTCGGCGTGGAGCCGTTCTGATAACTTTCCTGGCTGTAAGTGCTTCTTCTGTCATCGCCCCGCGGGGACGCGTCCTCAAAACTTCCATAACCGTCTCCGGTCTCTCCCGCCGCCTCAGCGGAATCGATGATCGTTCGGGCCACGATATTCGGCTCGCCGATCTCCTCAATAATTTCATCCATGGTACGGCCTTTTCCCAACTCCTGGGAAAGATAATCCGCGTAATAATTCAGGTTGTCGCGGATGACCGACGCCGGGACTTCACCCGAGAGTGCTTCCTCCAGGCGTCTTAAAAATTCGTCCTTGTTCATGTAATTTTACTCCAGTTTTTCTTTAATGATGCCGCCGCGGTACACTGCCACGAGCTCCTTGAGGTCCGCGATCTTCGCCGCAAGCTCTTTTCCTGTATCCGTGTCCGCAACCATCACACGCTTTTTCATCTTCTCTACGATCATGACCTTCGGCGTGTTTTCATGGTTCCGGTCAAAAGGCTTGTGCTCCGCCAGGGCGAGATGGTGGGAATTGAAGATCAGGGTGTAGCCCGCGATTCCCGTCTTCGGCTGGTAAGACTTGGAGAGACCGCCGTCAATGACGAAGAGCTTTCCATTTCCCTTGATCGGACTCTCGCCGTCCTTTAATTTAACCGGGACATGGCCGTTGATGATGTGGGAGCCTTCGATCGGAAGTCCGAATTCCTTGAGGATTTTATTACAGAATTCCTCTTTTTCGCACAGTTTATAATACGGGTTCATGTTTTCCTTCGCGGCTGCCTTGTCAGCGACAAAGTAGTTCTCGAAGGTCGCCATATTGTCCTTTCCGTATACCGGGGACTTCGGTCCACACCATAAATACCACATAAAATCGCGGTACCAGTCCTTCGTCGGATCGTCATCCGGCAGGAAGTATGCCATCTTCACCACGTCCTCGAGATAGTCAAGCAGACGTTTTCCGGAGTAGATGATCCCCTTGAGCTTCAGTTCCTCGAAGGTTCCATCCTCTTTCATCGGGATGCAGCCGTGATATAAAAGGTTCGAGTTGCACCGCGTGTACATCGCACCGTGGGAATACACAAAGCGGATATGGCGGTGAAGCGTCTCGCTGTGGTGGAAGGAAAGTGCAAGGCTGTTGATCAGCTCCTGCTCTTCCTTCGTGAGCTTTAACGGGTCCTTCGGGTCGATCGTCGGAAAGTTCATATCCAGCATCTTGTAATCTTTTCCGTGGATATTTACGGTTCCCTTCTCAAAATTGATATGCTCCAGATGGATCCGGTCATTGATCTGGTAATCCGGGTGGCGCTTCGTGATCTGGCCTTCCACCTTGAACTGGATCACTGTGATCGCCTTGTGCATCTTCGCCGCAAGTCCCGGGTCTACCGCATCATAGATATTTTCATCCAGAATCTTCGGAAGGAACCGCTCACACGGGTCATCCCGGTAGACCTTCGCCGCAAACATGGACAGCGGGCGGAGATTGATTCCGTAACCGTCCTCAAGAACGTCGAATCCGTTGTAGCGGATCGCGATCCGGAGCACATTGCAGATGCATGCCAGATTGCCTGTGGCCGCGCCCATCCAGGAGATATCGTGGTTACCCCACTGGATATCTACATCGTGGAAGTGCATGAGCTCGTCCATGATAATGTCCGCACGCGGTCCACGGTCGAAGATATCACCGATGATATGCAGGCTGTCCACGGTCAGGTTCTGGATCAGATTGCAGAGTGCCATGATGAACTGGTCGCCCATCTCGATGTCGATGATGGAGTGGATGATTTCATCATAATAAACTTTCTTGTTGTCATCGTTGTAGTCCACATGAAGGAGCTCGTCGATGATATATGCGAATGCCGGGGGCATTTTTTTTCGCACTTTCGATCTTGTAAATTTTGAGGATACTTCCTTACAGATGCGTACCAGGCGGTAGATCGTAATTCTCTGCCAGTCTTCTGTAAATTTCCCCTCTTTCTGGATCCGGCGGATGTTCCGTTCCGGATAGTAGATCAGATTCGCTAAAGCGATCTCCTCCTCGTCTGAGATCACGTAGCCGAAGGTCTCCGATATTTTTTCACGGATGATACCGGATGCGCTGCGGAGCAGATGAATGAACGCTTCATATTCGCCGTGCAGATCGCTGAAGAAATACTCGGTTCCCTTCGGAAGTCCGCGGATCGCCATCAGGTTGATGATCTCACTGGATGCCGCTTTCACTGTCGGATACTCTTTTGCAAGCAGCTTCAGGTAGTCCAAATCTCTCATTGTCTCTGTTTTCCTCCCTGCGTTTTCCAGGCGCGTAAATTTTCTCCTGCCGTTCCTGGTCCCGTTTTCCCCGCATTTTTGCTGAGTTTTTCGCGGGATCCTTCCGCTTTGCCGGTTAAAAATTTAACCGCCTGGGAATTGCTTTTCCATTTATTTTATAGTAACATATTCATATTCAAAACTCAACAAAAGAATGGAGGACACCGGGGGCCGGACCTTCACTTTGGTTACTGTTCACGCTTTGCGCAAACAGTAACTGATTTTGCCGATGCTTCGCATTCCGAATCGGCAAAATCCACTACCACCACTGTATTGTACGGAATTTTCAGTTCAGAAAATTCCTACCCGTGTACAGTAACCCACTTTGGATTGCCCAGGAAGCAGATTCTGCGCAGTCAATGTACTCTTCAGAAGGGAGATTTTTCTTATGAACAGCGAACTTCTCTACGTTTTTGGGACCGGAAACGCGACGGTCACAAATCTTTACAATACATGCTTCTCCCTCAGAGACGGGGATGAATATTTCATGGTGGACGCCGGCGGCGGAAACGGGATCTTAAAGATCCTGGACAACATGCAGGTTCCGTTAGAGCACATCCACCACATTTTTGTGACCCACGCCCACACGGACCATGTTTTAGGCATCGTCTGGATGGTCCGCATGATCGCCACAAAGATGAAAAAGGACCAGTATGTCGGGGATGCCTATATCTACTGCCATTCAGAACTTATCGAGACGATCAGGACGCTCTGCCGCCTGACGATCCAGGATAAATTTTACAACATGATCGGCAACCGGATCCATTTAGAGGAAGTGAAGGACGGCGAGACCCGCCATATTTTAAGCTACGACGTGACATTCTTCGATATCCACTCCACGAAGTTAAAACAGTTCGGATTCACGCTGACATTAAATAATGGAAGAAAGCTCACCTGCGCCGGGGATGAACCGTACAATCCGGTCTGTGAGAAGTATGTCCGCGGCAGTGACTGGCTGCTCCACGAGGCATTCTGCCTCTATGCGGATCGGGATATCTGGAAGCCGTACGAGAAGCACCACAGCACCGTGAAGGATGCCTGTGAACTGGCGGAGTCCCTGGGGATCCCGAACCTCGTGCTCTGGCACACGGAGGACAGCAATGTTGCCGGTCGGGAACGGCTTTATAAGAGTGAGGGAAAACGCTATTACAGCGGAAATATTTATGTGCCGGATGATGAGAGTTTAATCGCTTTATAGTGAGACTGATCGCAGTATGGCACTCTGTTCTCCGTCATCTTTTGTCTGCCTGGGCATTTTGCCGGTTCGGCAATTCGTTAAATTAGTCTGTCCCTTTGCGCAGACTGGATTTTTGGGTATATTTGTCCTGTTTAGGAGGAAAAGGTTATGTCTATTAAACCGTGGATCTGCAACGGATCCAGGACGATCGTAAAGGACCGCTGGATCGATCTTCACGCCGATGACTGCGCACTGCCGGATGGCACGAAGATCTCTCCGTTTTATGTAAATGATGTTCCGGATTTTGTTGTCGTGGTCGCCGTCACCGTTGACGGGGACTTCGTTTTCGTGCGCCAGTACCGCCATGGAACGAGACAGATCCTTTTAGAACTTCCGGCGGGCTGCATGGAGCCGACAGATTCCGATCCGGGTGCCGGGGCCGCGAGAGAGCTTTTCGAGGAGACCGGGTACGCCGGAAGCGAGCCCGTATTTCTCTGTAAGGTCGCGCCGAATGCGGCCTGTATCAGCAACTTCGCCCACTGTTACCTGATCAGGGACTGCAAAAAAGTCAGCAGCCAGCATCTGGACGCCACCGAGGACCTGGAGATCGTTGTGATGTCTGCCGAGGAGACGAAAAAGCTTATGGCGGAAGGCGGACTCGTGCAGGCGGTGCATGTGGCGGCGATGTATTATGCGGAAAAAATTTTAAATAAGTAGATCTCTCCACTGCTATTTATTTTTGCTGGCTGGCATTTTCCAGTGCTAAGCACAGCAGTAACGCAGCACTGTCAATCAAGCTCTATTGATCATTAATGATTTTGTTACAGTTCAGCCATTACATCTTCTTGTTTTCATATTCATGAAAACAAGAAGCTTGGTGGTTCCACCATATGCTGATTTGGATGAAAAAGTGCTTATGCAAGCAAGCTTGCAACACACTTTCTCATTCAAACCAGCGCATGGCTGAACTGTAACATGATTTTCTATCCAGCCATACTTTCATTTTCTATTGCTTTTACAGTTAAACGGATGATACTTTATGGCTGGTATTTGTTTGAAAAGGATACGCATTATGAATAAACGTGAAATTTCAGAAATTAAGAAACAGTTTAAGAAGGACAACAACGCCATCACCCGCATCTGCGGATGTTATGTCGATGCGGAAAAGCAGATCAAGACGACCCTGAAGGAGGCGTTCTTTGCCCTGTCCGAGGAGGAGATCTTCAAATATTATGAGATCTTCAAGAAATCCCTGTCCGGCGGAATCGGAAAGAATCTCCACAACCTGGAGTACTCTATCCACGACGAAGGTCCGGACAGCGCCCACGAGCTTCTCATGAAGCTCCGCGATGAGAAGCTCGCCGACGATGAGACCGTGGATACCTTTTATAATAAGGTAATCGAAAATTACGAGTACGGCGAAAACTACTATATTATCCTGATCCACAGCGCCTACGATGTGCCGGGAAAAGCGTCCGACAATGAGGAAATGTTCGACGCATCCGAGGAAGTCTACAACCACATCCTCTGCTGCATCTGCCCGGTAAAGCTCTCCGAGCCGGGTCTCTCCTACAATGAGGCGACCAACGCCATCGAGGAGCGCCCCCGGGACTGGTGGGTACAGACTCCGATGACTGGATTCCTGTTCCCGGCCTTCAACGACCGCAGCAGCGATATCCACGGTGTCCTGTATTTCTCCAGGAATCCGGAGGAGCTTCACTCCGAGTTCATTGACGCCTGCCTCGGCGCACCGACACCGATCTCCTTCAAGTCCCAGAAAGAAGCGTTCCAGGAGATCCTGACGGATACTCTCGGCGAAGAGTGCGACTATGAGATTGTCCGCCAGATCCATGAGAATCTCACGGAGCTTGCGGAGGAACATAAAGAGGATGAGATTCCGTTAACGCTCACAAAGCCGGAAGTCAAAGATCTTTTGGAAAAGAGCGGCGTGGAGCCGGAGCGCCTGGAGCACTTCGATAAAGTCTACGAGGAAGCCGCCGGGGAGAACACCGCGATCCTCGTTCCGGCGATCACCGGAACCGGAAAATTTGCCGTGAAGACACCGGATGTGGATATTAAGGTCAACCCGGACCGTCTCGATCTCGTAGAAACCAAGTTCATCGGTGGACGCCGCTGCCTTGTAATTGCCGTTGAGGACAACGTGGAAGTCAACGGCATGCCGGTGAAGATGTGGGAGGAGCAGAAGGAGGTGCAGTAACATGGCACCATCCGCCCGTTTTACTGAAGATTTCGCATACGAGATCCTGTCCGTAGTCGGGGAGATTCCCGAGGGAACCGTCGCCACCTACGGCCAGATCGCCCGTCTCATCGGCAGGGACAAAAACTCCCGCCTCGTGGCCCGGGTCCTCTCCCACGCCTCAGACTACGGAGAGTTCCCCTGCCACCGAGTTGTCAACCACGCCGGTCGCCTCGTCCCCGGCTGGCCGGAACAGGCTTTTCTGCTGCGGCAGGAAGGCGTGGAGCTGAAGGACGCGATGCATGTGGACCTCAGGAAATATCAATGGGAATGCTGATTTGACAAATTTCTCCATTTTTGCTATAATTTCTTCGTAACAATTTTGTAATATTCGAAACAATTCCCGCAATATAACCGGGACATTCAACTGATATGAGGAAATTTTGCATGATAACATTACAGAATCTGATTCCTAACTTTTCAAAAAAGCTTCTTTTAAAAGCGGCTGCCGCCGCATCTGTCCTGTTCCTTTCCGTTACACTCTCGGCTATTCCGTCTTTCGCTGCATCCGCCTATGACAATCTCGCCGTGGCAAATGTGACAAGTGAACCGTTAAATATGCGGACGAAGCCATCTACCGCGGGTGAGATCGTCGGGAAGTGCTACCGCGGGGCGGGCGGAACTGTGCTGGAGAGAAAAGATGGCTGGACAAAAGTCCGTTCCGGAAAAATTGAGGGATGGATGAGTGACAAATATCTGCTCTTTGGGACAGATATCGAGCCATTGGCGAAGGAACTCGGTCTTCTATCCGCGAAGATCACCGCGACGACCTTGAACGTCCGCGAGATTCCGTCCACAGATTCCGCAATCTTAAAACAGGCGGCCGAAGGGGATTCCTTCCCTGTCTTAAGTGAATCCGACGGCTGGACAAAGGTCCAGCTCTCCGCCGACACAAACGGCTATATTTCCAGTAAATATGCCTCCATCGGCCCGGTTCCTGCTGCCGCTGTCGACGCAAAGGAAGAGTCCGCGGCGCTGAGCGCATCCGGAAACGGAACCTCTGCGGCACCGTCCTATGTAATCTCCGCCACCGAAGATGAGATCTACCTGATGGCAGCCTGCGTGGCCATGGAGGCCGGTGACGATTCCTATGAAGATAAGCTCGCTGTAGCAAGCTGTATTGTAAACCGTGTAAAATCCGGAAAATGGGGCAAAACGATCTCCGACGTGATCTACGCCGACGGCCAGTTCCCCGGCGCGTCCTCCGGCCTGTTGGACAAATACCTGGCAAAGGGTCCGTCCAAGTCCTGCATCAAAGCCGCCAAAGATGCTCTGTCAGGTTCCAACAATATCGGCGACTATCTCTACTTCAAATCCGCCAAACACGCCTCAACAGGCAGCTACTCTTCCTACAAGATCGTTGGCGGGAACTGTTTCTACAAAAAATAATATTTTATCTGCAAGACCTGCCATCGGCAGCTTCTTTCAGATGCATTGCAGCAAAAAAACAGGGAAAGCCTACCTTCTCCGAAGGTGCTTTCCCGTTTCCGTACACATACCCCATTTCCTTTAATAACGCTTCAACTAAAAATGCTCTTCTTAAAAATCAACACCACTCTCCTACACTTCTGTTACAAGCCATTTCTTAACCCCGTCTGTACTGAATCCAACGATTTCGGCAATCTCTTCAACCGAAATTCCCTTTTCGCTCATTCGAACCGCCGTATCCTTAGCTTGGCTTTCACGCCCTTCTTCGCGCCCTTCTTCACGTCCTTCCGCATAGCTTTCATTCCTCAGATCTTCCATCGCCTTACATATTTCTCTCACTCCTCTCTATTCTTCGATCTCCCTGCATCTCACCGCCGCCCGCGCTTTCCCCTTATTCGTGCAGGTAAACAGCGTCAGATCCCAGTCCCCATCCTCCATCTTTTCGATGTCATAGCCGCCGACCGTCTCAATTTCCGTCACTTCATAGGAAAACACATTTCCATCCGCATCCGTAAACACCACGGAATCACCTGGATTCAGGCGCTTGATGCCGGAAAAGTGGGTGCGGTAATTGTGTCCGGCGATGATCATATTCTTTAAGCACGCAGAACCACTGTAGCGGCACGGCGCTTTTTTGAGCTTTGCGTCGCTCCACTCGCTGATGACCGGAAGCTTGAGCCCCAGCGCCGGAATCTCGATCATCCCCACACATTCCTGTCCGTTTACCTCCACAGTCGGCATTTCCATCTCCGGATTCTTCTTATATTCCGGCACCAGTTCCTTTTTCTCCGTCTCCAGCCGCTCCGGCAAATCGGCTGTCAGTGACTCCATCCGGACCACCATCTCCTCTGATTCTGCTCCGGCCCGGTCTGATTCTCTTATATTATAAACAGTAAGAAGAAGAGCCGCCGCGATCAGCAGCAGACCCACGCCTGTTAAAATCTTCCCCTTCATAGCCTTACCATCCTGTCTTCCATATTGCACATACTGCCTGTGTTCTTTGTCACACATTCCCATTATATCATCGGCCATTGCGGGGCACAACCGCCGTCATTGTTATTTTCTTAACGATTTTTCGCTTTTTTCCCTATATTCATTGTCTAATTTGCACAAATTTGGTATAGTATACCCATGAAAAAAATCAAATCTGTTCTCCGGAGGTCATATTCTCCGGAGGACAAGCCGAAAAACAGGAGGAAACCATGAAAAAGACCATGAAAGCTACCGCATTATTCTTAGCAGCCGGACTGCTTCTCACCGCGTGCGGAGGAAAAACTGATACTGCTGCTACAACTGCTGCCGCTGCAAGCGCAAAAGCTGATGCCGAGACAACTGCTGCCGCTGCTGAGACAAACGCAAAGAAGCCGTCCTTTGTATTCGTATGTACAGGACAGTTAGGTGATAAATCCTTCAACGATTCTGCAAACGCAGGTATGGAAAAGATTGCTTCCGATCTTGGCTGCGAGATAAAGGTTATCGAGATCGGCCGTGACCAGACAAAGTGGGAGCCGACATTCCAGGATCTCGCCGAGGAAGGAAAATACGATGTTATCATTTCCAACGGATCTTCCTCCGCTGAGGTCATCGAGCAGGTTGCGGAAGAATTCCCGGATCAGAAATTCGTTATGTTCGACTCTGATATGGAAGAGGGCAAGTGGCCGAACCTTTACGCCATCAGCTACAAACAGAACGAGGGCAGCTATCTTGCCGGCGTTCTCGCAGCACTTGTAACAGAATCCAAAGACATGCCAAACGCAAATGAAGACAAGAAGATCGGTTTCGTCGGCGGTTCCGAGCACCCGATCATCACTGACTTCCTTGTTGGATACATCGCAGGCGCAAAATCTGTTGACCCGGATATCAAGGTATACGTATCCTACATCGGTTCCTGGGATGATACCGCTAAGGGTAAAGAGACAGCTATCGCCCAGTACAATCAGGGCGTTGATATTATCTTCCCGGCTGCTGAGCAGGCCGGACTTGGCTGCGTAGAGGCTGCCGCTGAGATGGGCAAATACATCATCGGCGTTGACTCTGATCAGGCAATGCTGTTCTCCGGTTCCGATGAGGCAAAGGCAAACGTGATCCTGTCTTCCGTATTAAAGAACGTCGGCGATTCCCTCGTGAGAATGGCTGAGATGGAAGAAGAGGGAACGGTTCCTTACGGCAAATGCGAGTTCCTTGGCTTAAAGGAAAACGGTGCAGGTCTTGCTGACAACGAGTACTTCCAGAAGAACGTTCCGGACGAGATCAAAAAGACGATCGAGGAGAAGAAACAGGAAGTTCTCGACGGAAAGATCGAGATCCCGACTGCTCTCGGCGATGCTGACCAGAACGAAGTTCAGGCTCTTATTGATTCTGTAGCTCCGTAATTTTATCCGGCAGATCCACTCGAAACCTGCTGCGATATTTTATGTAAATCATCTGAGGAATCTGTCTGAAACAGTTCATTTTCCCAGAATATCGAGTACATCAGGGGACTTGTCAACAAGTCCCCTTGGCTTTTATAAGAAAGGAGGATCCGTATGGGCAAAGAGATCCTGAAAATGGAACATATCACAAAGATCTACCCCAACGGTGTCATGGCTAACAGGGATGTCAGCTTTTCTGTCCGGGAAGGCGAGATCCATGCCCTGATGGGTGAGAACGGTGCCGGAAAAAGTACCCTGATGAAGATCCTGTTCGGCGACGAGGACGCCACTGAGGGCGATATCATCTTCGAGGGAAACAAGATCCAGCCAAAAAGTGCCGCTGACACGATCCGTCTCGGAATCGGAATGGTGCATCAGCACTTCATGCTCGTGGATTCTCTGCGGGTATATGAGAACGTGATCCTCGGCATGGAACCGAAAAACAGGATCATGATCGACAAGGAAAAAGCGATCCGGGCGGTGGAGGAAACCGCCAAAAAGTACAATTTAAAGATCGATCCGATGGCTGTCGTTGGAGAGCTCTCCGTCAGCCAGAAACAGAAGGTCGAGATCTTAAAAGTCCTGCTCCGCGGGGCAAAGCTCCTGATCTTAGATGAGCCGACCGCGGTTTTGACGCCACAGGAGACAGACGAACTCTTTGAACAGCTTCTTTTACTAAAGAAAAATGATCACACGATCATCTTCATCTCCCACAAGATCCGCGAAGTCATGCAGATCTGCGACAATATCACAGTTCTCCGCGCCGGACGGACAGTGGGATCGATCCCGGTCGCCAACGCGACAGAAGAAGACATCTCCCGCTTCATGGTGGGCCGCGATGTCATCCTGAAAATGAATAAAAAGCCGGCAGAATTCGGTGACACGCTCTTAAAAGTCACTGATCTGACCTATGAAAATAAAGAAGGACGAAAGCTCCTGGACCATGTCTCCTTTTCGCTGAAAAAGGGCCAGATCTTAGGTATTGCAGGAGTTGAGGGAAACGGACAGAATGAACTCGCCGAGGCGATCTTCGGTTTCTACTCCGGTGTCAAAGGCAGTATCCTCTTTGACGGGAAAGAAATCCTTGGAAAATCCATCCGCGCGATCCGCGATGACGGAATTTCCTATATCCCCGAGGACCGTATCAAAACCGGAGCGGCCGGAAACATCAGCCTCTGGGGCAACATGATCGCAGACATCATCGACAGCCCGCTGTTAAAAAAACACGGACTTCTCAATTATAAAAATATCCATGAACGGGCAGATAAACTTATCAGCGACTTCGGCGTCCTCTGCCAGAATGACGATCAGCCGATCGGTATGCTGTCCGGCGGAAATATGCAGAAGGTCGTCGTCGCCAGGGAATTCTCCTCCGACCCGAAGCTTCTGATCGCCAACCAGCCGACCCGCGGCATCGATGTAGGTGCCAACGAGTTTATCTGGAAAAAGATCATCGAACAGCGTGATGCCGGAAAGGGCGTTATCCTGATCTCCGCGGACTTAAACGAGATCATGGAGCTCTCCGACAGCATTCTCGTCATGTGCGGCGGACAGGCTGCCGCCTACTTCGAGGACGCGAAAAAAGTAGATGAGTTCGAGCTCGGAAACTACATGCTCGGGCTGAAACATCAGGAGGTATCGGAATCATGAAACAGAAAAAACCTCTATCATCTTATGTAGAAATGCTGCGGACCATGATCGCCATCCTGATCTCCCTGATCATCGTCTTCGCGATCATTCTCCTGATCAGCAGCCAGCCCCTCTCCGCTCTCGGAGACTTTATTTTCGGACCGCTGACCTCCGTCCGCCGTTTCGGAAACGTCATCGAAGGTATGACACCGTTAATGTTTACAGGACTTGCGGTCATCATCCTCTTCAAACCGGGGCTTTTCAATCTGTCCATGGAAGGCGCGTTCTTTATCGGCGCCGTTGCTGCCTGTGCGGCTTCCCTGGGACTTGGACTTTCCGGAAAAACGGCACTGATCGTGGCCATGGCGGCTGCGGCGGTCGCAGGCGGATTTATCTGCTTTATCCCGGGCATCATGAAAGTAAAGACCGGCTCCAATGAGCTTGTAACTTCCCTGATGCTCAATTACACCTGCCTGTACGTCGGGCTCTGGATCATCACCACCTTCTTCTATGATCCGACCCAGAACTCCAACTATTCCTACAAATTTCCGGAAGGATGCGCTTTAAGCAAGATCATCACCGGCACGCGTATCAACTCCGGTACGATCATCGCCCTTGTGACTGTCCTCGTGATCTGGGTCATCGTAAACCGGACACCCTTCGGCTTTAAGGCAAACCTTGTGGGCGAAAACTTCAATATGGCAAACTACGCGGGCATCAACTCCGGCCTCATGATCATCCTGACCCAGATTCTGGGTGGTATGCTGGCGGGACTCGGCGGCGCTGCGGAGCTTTTCGGCATGTACCAGCGCTTCCAGTATTCCGCACTCCCGGGCTATGGCTGGGACGGTGTTCTGATCGCCATCGTCGCCAGACGGAAGGTCCAGTATGTCCCGTTCGCAGCACTGTTTTTATCTTACCTGCGGATCGGCGCGGATATCATGTCCAGAAATTCCGATATCCCGTTTGAGATCGTAAACATCATTCAGGCAGTCATGGTTCTTCTGATCTCCGCCACCGCGATCCTCAGCGGATATAAGAAGAAACTCATCATCAAAGAGACAAAAGAATTCGAAGCTGCAGAGAAAAAGGAGGTACAGGCATGAATATCTGGAGTGTGATTCTTTCCCCTGACTTCCTCTTTACCTCGATCCGTGTGATGACTCCGATCCTGTTCGCTGCCATGGCCTGCATGGTCTTCGTGAAAGGCGGCATCGATCCCATCGGAACTGAGGGAATTATGTTAAGCTGTGCCCTTGCGGGACCTGTCGGCGGCTACTTTACCCACAGCGCTCTTGGCGGCGTGATATTCGCAATGGCAGTCGGTGTGGTGCTGGCTTTCGTGTTCGGTTACTTTACGCTGATCCTGAATACAAACCCGGTTCTCGCCGGAATCGCCCTGAATACCTTATCCGGCGGTCTCACGGTCTTTACGACCTACTATCTGACCGGAAATAAAGGTTCCACCCAGAGTTTAAAGAGTCCGGTGATGCCGGAGATCAGGATTCCGCTTATCAAGGATATCCCGGTTCTCGGCGCTATTATCTCCGGACATAATGTCCTGACTTATCTCGGGCTGATCCTCGTGGTCATTCTCACAGTCTTCTTCTGGAAGACTACCATCGGTCTGCGGATCCGCGCGGTCGGCGAGAATGAGCGTGCCGCAAAGTCCGTAGGCTTGAATGTCATGAAATATAAGTACATCGCCCTTCTCATCGCCGGCTGCCTCGCCGGGATCGGCGGCGCGTACATGTCCATGGGATATGTTTCCTTCTTCTCAAGAGACATGATCGCCGGACGCGGATGGATCGGAATGGCGGCGGAATCCATGGGACTCGGTATTCCGTGGAAGATCGCCTGCTCGGTACTGATCTTCGGTATGGCAGATTCACTGGCGGTGCGGCTGCAGATGTTAAATCTGCCGTCCCAGCTTATTCAGACGATTCCTTACGTAGTTACGATGATCGCGATTGGAATTTATTCGAAGAGAAGTATGTCGGGAAAGAAGAATTGATGGAATTATTTCGAAATTCCGAGCTGTTATAAATATAGGCAAAGCTTCTGTATGATCCATTTTGACAATGTGTTTTCTTCCGATCTCTGCCCTGTTTCTTATCCTGAGCAGAGACAGGAAGTGGTATTTACAGCTGAAATGAAGGAGATTCTTTATGAAAGCATGGGAATTTGAACATAAGCTGACGGCAGACGCGGTTCCGCCGGAGCTTCACGACGACAATGAGGCGGACTGGATGGCCTACACGGAAGCCGGCCGCGCCTCCGACAAACAGCTTTTCCACGACTGGGACAATAAGGTTCCGGGATCCAAAGCGCCCTGCGACGTGGTGATCGCCGCGGTGCAGAGCATGCACAACCGGGGATATGATGTGACGGAAGCTGAGAAGTTCATGGAGGAAGGCCTGAAGGCGTCCGAAGAAAAGGACGGATCCGCGATTCAGGTGGCTACCTCGAAGATCTTCCACGCATTAAATGAAGCGCCGAAGGATCCCGCCTCCCCTTACTGGAGCTACAACACCTACCGCACCTTCGCGGACGTGGAAAAAGAGGCTGATTTCGGCCCTGCAGCGCCCTATGACGTCTTTTCCGATGACTTTGCAAAGAAAGTCACCGCAGGATGGATGGGACAGCTCATCGGCGGCTGCCTTGGAACCCAGATTGAAGGTTATACGACAGAACAGATCCGCAAACGCTTCGGCGAGGTCTACGGATATCTCCGCCGCCCGGAGACATACAACGATGATATCACCTACGAGATCGCCTATCTCGACGGATTCATCGAAAAAGGCTATGACATCACACCTGCCGACGTTGCCTACAAGTGGCTGGAGCTGATCTCCGACGGATATTCCGCCGAGAAGACGGCCATCGAAAATCTCCGCCGCGGGCTTCTTCCGCCGGAGAGCGGCACAACAAACAACTACTTCTACGACTGGATCGGTGCACAGATGCGCACTCCGCTTCACGGAATGTTAGCACCCGGAAACCCGAAACTCGCAGCGAGACTCGCCGCGGACGATTCCATCGTCTCCCACTCCAACAATGGCATGCTGGGCGGGATCTTCAACGCCCTGCTCACCTCTCTCGCTTTCACGGAGGACCATATCCGGACCGTTGTTGAGAAAGCTGTGGGCATGATCCCGCATAAGAGCGAATACTACGCGGTCGTAAAGCATGCGCTGGATCTCTGCAAGGAAAATTCTTCCTGGGAGCCGGTATGGACGGTCTGCGAGGAGCGCTACAAAGAGTACAACTGGATCCACGCCTACCCGAACGCGGCGGCAGAAGTCATTGCCCTCTGGTTCGGAAATATGGACTTTAAGGAGACCTGCCACATCATCGCCATGGAAGGTCAGGATGCGGACTGTACCGCAGCCCCGGTACTGAACGCACTGGCGATCATGATCGGTCTGGATGTCATTGACGACAGCTATATCAAGCCCATCGGGGACAGGATCCTCACGACTATGAGACGGTATCAGGATTTCAAGATCGCTGAGCTTTGTCAGTGGACAACGGAGGCGGTGAGAAATGCGGTGAAGAAACAGAAGTAATACGGTTGAGTTTTTGAAACATCTTCTGTCGCTCGGATATTGGTAAGTCAAGCGGATATTCGCAATCCGCTTCGCTACTTGCTCATAACCGAATAACTGCTCCGCAGTTTATCAGAAGGAGCTTGCACTCCTCCTGATACAAGCAAGTCCCCACCCACTGCTTATTGCTTTTCGCAATTGAAGCAGGGGACTTACTTGATTCGGTTAAAAAACAGGCTCATTTGATTTCTGGATTTGTATCAAATGGGTCTGTTTTTTTAATTATTTCTTCAATTTTTCTCAGTCCTTAAATATCTCCTTCAGCCTCTTCAGCAGCCCTTCCTCATCATTCTTCCCGATCACCATCGGTGCCCGTCTCCGCACATTCTCCGGCGCATTTCCCATCGCCGCGCCAAATCCTGCCGCATGCATCATGGAAAGGTCGCTCTCGCCGTCACCGAAGGCCGCTGCCTCTTCCGGTGAAATTCCGAGTTTTCCACAGAGTGTCTTCAAACCTTCCGACTTTTCCACGCCCGCTGCCGTGATTTCCAGGTATTCCGGGTTGGAGGCCGCGGACTGAAGATCAGAGAAATCTCTTGCCAGCACCGCCGCCAGTCTCGTCATCACGTCCGGATCCCCCATGAGAAGAAATTTATGAATTCCGCCTTCTTTTTCAAATGTATCTTTAATAGATCCAATTTCAGCCGGAAATCCCACAATTCTTTCTTCCCGCTGCTCTCTCCAGTCGTCCCGGTCATCCACGATCCACTTCTCGCCGCCGAAGGTATTGCAGGCAACGGCCGGAAAGTCCTTATCCAGCATCGCCTTCAATTCCAGCGCCCGCTTAAGCGGAATCATCTTGCTGTAGATCTCATTCCCGTCATTATCTAAAATCAGCCCGCCGCAGAACGCGATGATTGGCGCATGGTTCCCCAGCATCCTCTTAATGACCCGCACTCCTTCCGGTGACCTCGCGGAAGTCAGGATAAACGGGATTCCCTTCCTCTCAAGGTTCAGGATCATCTCCCTCGTCCCCTCCGTGATCTGTCCGTCCGACGTCAGCAGCGTGCCGTCGATATCGCTGAATATGATCTTACATGTTTTTTCTTTTTCCATCTTTATCTCCATATTTTGATGTTTATCCGGTGTATTTCCACACCGGTACGACTGCCTGACGCAGTCCGCAGCTTCGCGCGAATGCGCCTTCTCCTATCCCCGCTGCAAAATACTCCTCTCGTTCTCCCGCACTTTCCGTGCCAGCAGCGTATACTGTCTGATCTCTTCCTCTGTAAAATTCCCAAACTTCGCCTGATAGTAATCGTTCTCCGCCGCCTCAAGATCCGGGATCACAACTTCTGATGCAGGAAGAAGTTCCAGTCGGATCTTTCGTTCTGTTCCCCGCCTTCTCGGAAGCTCCGTTACCTCAACCATCTTTTTCGCGGACAGCCGCTGAACCGCCACCGCAAGGTCTCCGCGGCTAAGATCCATAAGATCCGCAAGATTCTTTCTGCTCAGTTCATGGCTTGCATCCTTCAGATATAAAAGCAGGGAAAGTTCCTCCATTGTCATATCATGCTTCAATGCCGCTGACTCCAGATATCTCTCCAGAAGTTTCCGGTCCCGGTATTTATCCACAATGATCCCATCATCGGAGATCACCTCCTGCAGCGCACTGCTCCGCTCCTCTCCGAGCTTCCGGTTTCCGGGGATCGATGCCGGGAAAACAAAGCCGTCCTTCGCTGCATCCACCAGAAAATGGTACACCTGAAGCCGGTTTTTCTCATAATCCTCTTCGTCCAACACATGCTTATAAAAGTTGTTGTAGTACTCAAACATCATAAGCTTCATCTTCACAGTCTTCGTGATGCTGATCTTCTGGTTCACCAGCGAACCTTTTGTCTTTACATAATAGTACACCGGTGTCCGCAGCGCATAGAATGTCTCTGCATAGCGGACATACTCCAGATTGAACATGAAATCCTCACACCAGCTGATCTCCGCATCCATCCGGATCCCGAAGCGGTTTACGAGATCGCGCCGGTACAGCTTATTCCACAGCACTCCATAGTAATAATCCGCCGGATTCTCCATCATAAACGACGCGAATTCCTCCCGGTCGATCACGCAGTCTGACTCGATGTCCCCTTTTCTGGATACCATATCCCCAACGACGCGGTAAAAATCGGAGATCACCATATCACAGCCATGTTCCTCTGCCGCCCGGACCATAAGCTTTGTCGCATCCGGCGTCAGCCAGTCATCACTGTCCACAAACTGGAGATATGTTCCCTTTGCCCTTTCAATTCCCTGATTTCTCGTATCTGAAACCCCGGAATTTTCTTTGTGGATCACCACCACACGCTCATCCGTCTTCGCATACGCATCACAGATCGAGCCTGACATATCTCTGCTCCCATCATCTACGAGAATCAGTTCAAAATCTCTATATTCCTGTCCGAGAATACTGTCCACACAGCGGTTCAGAAATTTTTCCGCATTGTAGACAGGAACAATTATACTGACGGTCGGTTTCATTCTCCTCCTCCATTCTCTATGATAACCTGTCGGAATATCTCCTATGAAATAAATTTACTATACGATCTATCATATCATATTTTTCTCACAATACGCGATTTATTTTTTTAAATTCTCTTGACTTTTGAAAATCTGTGACTATAATAAAGGGCAGTTTTAAATATTCCTTGCGATGATGGGAACGCTCTTAACGAAGGTCTTTCAGAGAGCAGCTGGCTGGTGAAAAGCTGCAGACACCGCGTTACAGACAATCCTCCCGGAGCTAACCACTGAAAGTGTTCCAAGTAGGCTGGTTCGGTTTACACCCGTTAACGTGTTGCCTGTTAATTTTTCATATTTGAAAAACGACGGGATCGAGAGGCTGTTTTTTTGACAGCAATAAGAGTGGTACCGCAGAAGTTTCGCTTCTGTCTCTTAAAAAATAAGAGACAGGAGTTTTTTTTTGCCCCGAAAGTGTTGTCAGGCGGACAGACAGACCGCGTGCTTGCACGCAGAGCTGTCTGTACATCTGACAACCAAGCCAGCATGAGTAAGCAGGGCGACAGCCCGGATTACGAATGCTGGCGGAGATTGCGGGAGCACGCAGTGCGGAGCAATCTCCTTTCGCACACCGTGCGGGGCAATCTCCTTTCGCGCACTTTGCCAACACCACCATCAATTCCTTAGTTTCTTATCTGCGAGGGGCAGTTAAGATATATACTTATCATCAATCTATTCTTAAAAGACTTTAGGAGGTCATTATGAAAAAAAGTGCAAAATTATTATCCGCCGTTATGGCAGGCGCTATGGTTCTTTCCATGGCAGGCTGCGGCTCTTCCAGCAATTCCACAGAGACAACTGCTGCTGCCGCTGAGACAACAGCCGCTGCTGATTCTTCCGCTGCTGAAAGCAAGGAAGCGACTTCAAACACAGATGCAACCGTAATAAAGCTTGGCACAACCGTAAACGAGCAGGACAGCTTCCAGGTATGTGCTGAGAAGTTTGCTGAGCTCGTAAAAGAGCGCACAAACGGCGCTTACGAGATCGAGATCCATCCGAACGGAGCTCTCGGCGACGAGCGCACCATGCTTGAGAGCATGCAGATGGGTACTCTTGATATGGGTATCATCACAAGCGGTCCGTTCGTAAACTTCTCCAGCGCTATGGGTGTTCTCGATATGCCGTTCCTGTTCGCAAACAACGAGGAAGCTTACAAAATCCTCGACGGTGAGATCGGTAAAGAGCTCCTTGGAACACTTGAGGATGCTGACTTAAAGGGTCTCGCATACGCAGAGCGTGGCTTCCGTAACATCACAAACAGCAAGAAGCCGATCACAAACGCGGCTGACGTTGCAGGCTTAAAGCTCCGTGTCATGGAGAACGACGTTTACACAGCTACCTTCAAGGCTCTTGATGTAAACGCGGTTCCGATGGCATGGTCCGACGCTTTAACAGCTCTTCAGCAGGGCACCATCGATGGCGAGGAGAACCCGATCAACGTTATCTACTCCTACAAGCTCTGGGAGTCCCAGAAGTATGTAACCCTTGACCGTCATTCCTACTCCACAGCGATCATCACAATGAGCAACGACCTCTTCAAGTCCTTACCGGAAGATGTTCAGAAGATCTTCGAGGAATCCGCACAGGAAGCTGCTGAGTACGAGCGCCAGTGGGTTGCAGATCAGGAAGCTGACCAGCTCCAGGAGATCAAGGATCATGGTATGGAAGTCGTCGAGAACCCGGATGTAGACAGCTTCCGTGCAGCTGTTCAGAGCGTATATGACGCTTACCCGGATTACGCTGATTACATCAAAAGAATCCAGGACGCATTAAAGTAATTTCGCAGCTGTTTGATTTTAAAGTTCGGTGCTAAAATCCGTTAACATTGCCCCGGCAATGGGATTTTTAAAGCAGGTTCTTCGGCTGCCCAGGGAAACCCGGGCAGCCGGAACTGTTACCACTGATGTATTGTATGGAATTTTCAGTTCAGAAAATTCCTACTCGCGTACTGTAAATCAGAACCGCTTTAGCACTTTCCATGTAATTGTTTCGGTTTTCAAAGGAGGAAACACCGTTGGCTTTCGTTAAGGGATTTCACAAACTCAGCGATATTCTGGACACCATCTGTTCCTACATCATCGTTGTCATGCTCGGTGCCATGGTCGTTATCACCGGCGCACAAATCGTCTGCCGTATGGCATTCACCGCACTCTCCTGGAGTGAGGAAGCGACCCGTTACCTTTTAGTCTGGTCATCATTTTTAGGCGCAAGCTGTGTATACAAGCACAGCGGCCATATCTCCATCACATTCGTTCAGGATATGGTTCCGGCCGCGTTAAGCAAAGTCTTAAAACTTCTCGTCCATGTGGTCTGCACAGTTCTTTTTGTTGTCGTGATCATCTATGGTATGAAATACTTCGGAAAACAGGGAAACCAGCTGTCTGCAGCGATGCGTCTTCCCATGAAATATATTTACCTCTGCATTCCGGTAGGATGCGGATTCATGCTCGTACACGCGGTTGACGCGGTTCTCGGACTTTTATTTGGAAAGGAGGAGGCATAACATGGCAGCATTATTATTCATTTCCTTTATCGTTCTGCTTCTGATCGGCGTTCCGGTCGCATTCGCGATCGCGGCGGCAGCTCTCCTCGTCCTCTTAAAAGGCGATGTAAAGCTCCTGATCCTCGTGCAGCGTATGTTCGCCAGCACCGACTCTTTCTCCCTGATCGCAGTCCCCTTCTTCATCTTTGCCGGCGACCTTCTCGCAAAGGGAAAAGTTTCCAAGGTGCTCGTTGAGTTCGCCGAGTCCTTACTTGGTATGTTAAAGGGCGGTCTTTCCATCGTATCCGTCCTCGCAGGCATGTTCTTCGCGGCGATCTCCGGTTCCGGTGCCGCCACAACAGCCGCTGTCGGTGCAACACTGATCCCGGAGTTAAAGAAACGTGGATACCGTGAAGATTCCGCCGCTGCCCTGATCGCAGCTGCCGGGACCATCGGTGTCGTTATCCCGCCGTCCGTTCCGATGGTATTATACGCCGTTATCTCTGAGGACAGCGTAAACACACTTTTCAAAAATGGATTTGTCCCGGGAATTTTAATGGGCGTGATCCTCGTTGCGATCTCCCTCTATCAGGCACGCAAGTTCAACTACCCGAAGGGAAAAGCGTTCTCTGTCGGAAACGTGCTCCACACCTTCAAGGAAGCGATCTGGGGAATCTTAATGCCGCTGATCATCCTCGGCGGAATCTTCTCCGGTTACTTCACACCGTCTGAGGCGGCTGCCGTAGCAGTCATCTACGCGATCTTCGTCTCCTTCTTTATCTACCGCGACCTTGATTTCAAGGGTCTCGTTGAGATCATGAAGGGAAGTGCAAAGACATCTGCCGTTATCATGATCATCATCGCATGCAGCGGTCCGTTCGGCTGGGTTCTCGCAAACTACAAGATCCCGGAGGCCATTGCGTCCGGAGTATTGGGAATCTCCACAAACAAGTATGTGATCATGTTCCTGATCTCCCTGATCATCCTGCTCGCAGGAGTCTTCATGGAGACCTCCTCCGCGATCATCATTCTTTCCCCGGTGTTCCTGCCGCTTGTCAAGGCCATGGGCATCAGCACCGTACATTTTGGAATCCTCTTCGTAGTTGGTATCGCCATCGGCATGATCACACCGCCGGTTGCCATCAACCTGTTCGTTGCTTCCGGTATCACGGGACTTCCGATCGAGCGGATCTCCAAATCTGTTATCCCGTACCTGATCGGACTGATCATCGTATTCTTCATGATCGTATATGTTCCGCTTCTGATCCCGGGACTTATGTAATCGTATAAGAGATCATAATACGCGAAAAAAGTCCGCCGAATCTTTTCACGATTCGGCGGACTTTCTATTTCCCCATTCACAAGCCGCTCTCTGCGGCTATATTTTTTTGCAGGACCTGCGTCAGGAAATCACTCCGGACAAGTTTCCCGGAGAACTAAACTGCCTGCGCTTCCTCCAGTGTGGTTGTCTCGTACTTGTCGAGGATCACTCTCTGGATCATGTCCCGTGTTCCGGAATTGATCGGATGGGCGATATCGCGGTATTCGCCGTCAGCAGCTTTTCTGCTCGGCATCGCGATAAACAGGCCTTTCTCCCCTTCAATGACCTTGATATCGTGGATCACAAACTCGTTGTCCAGTGTGATGGACACGATCGCCTTCATCTTTCCCTCTTTCTCAATTCTTCTCACACGTACATCTGTTACCTGCATAATAACCTCCCCCATCTGCGCTCCCCGCAGATTTTATGTAATCACTGGCCAGTCAATATTTGAATGCCTGTCTTTCTGCCTTTGCCGCACCGTCCGGAATATCCCGTCTCCGAACTGCGGCACCCTTTTTACAGGGTATATCTCTCGTTCTTCTCAATCACGATCTTCACATCGTCCGGCTTTCCGATATACGTCGTATTCGCGCGGATCGTATCACGGCTCTCAACGATGCAGTTCTCAATAACGGTATTATCCCCAATATACACGTCATTTAAGATGATCGAATTCTTGATGATACAATTGTTTCCGATATAGACCTTCTTAAACAGAACTGAATTCTCTACCGTTCCGTTTAAGATACAGCCGCTGGATACCAGGCTGTTCTTCACAACTGCGCCCGGATTGTATTTTGCAGGCGGAAGATCATCCACCTTGGAGTAGATATCCGGATACTCTTTGAAGAAGTAATTGCGGACTTCCGGTTTTAAGAAGTCCATATTTGTCTGGTAGTAAGCATCGACGGATGCGATATTGCTCCAGTATGTATTTAACTTGTACGCATAGATCCGCTTGATACCTTTGTAGCGCACCAGGATGTCCTGTACGAAGTCATACCTGTCCTCGTTCGCGCAGCGCTCGATAAGTTCGATGAGCTGACGGCGGCGGACAACATAGATACCACAGGAGATCGTATGGGAATCAGCCACCATTGGCTTCTCCTCAAACTCAACGATCCGTCCGTCCGCGTTCGTCTTCACCATACCGAAGCGGGTCACATCCACATCGCCCGGCATGTCCTTGCAGACAACCGTGATATCGGCTTTCTTTTCGATATGATATTCCAGGACCTTATTGTAGTCCAGCTTATAGATACCGTCTCCGGCAGCGATCACTGCATATGGTTCGTGGCTTCTCTTTAAGAAATCCAGATTCTGGTAGAGCGCGTCTGCTGTTCCGCGGTACCAGTCGCTGTGCTCCGCCGTGATCGTCGGAGTGAATACATACATTCCGCCCTGTTTTCTTCCGAAATCCCACCATTTGGAAGAGCTTAAATGTTCATTTAAGGAGCGGGAATTATACTGTGTCAGTACGGCAACGCTCTGGATATGAGAGTTGCTCATATTGCTTAACGCAAAATCCACGCTTCGGAAACTGCCCGCGATCGGCATCGCCGCGATCGCTCTCTTATTGGAAAGTTCGCGCATCCGCTTGCTGTTTCCGCCTGCTAAAACAATACCGATTGCTCTCATACGATTCCACCTGCCTTTATAATGTAGCCGCCACTCTCAAGCTCGCCGTTCGGATAATCTTCCGCAGCCGTCGCGCCTGAAATTGCTGTATTCTTGCCGATCTTTACGTTTTCCGGAATTACGGAATGTTCGCCGACCGTAACAAGATCAAACTGGTAAACCTTCTGGTCGTATTTGCTCGGTGCGTATTCGCCGACGCCAAGGTGTGCCCCAGCTCCGACCTTTACGTCCTCGGCAATGATGGACTTTTCGACCACAGCACCTTTTCCGATCACGCTGTCCTGCATGATGATCGAATCCTTGACCACGGCGCCCTCCTCAATCACAACTCCGGAACCGATCACGGAATTCGTCACCTCACCGTAGATCTCAGAACCCTCTCCGATGATACATTTTGTGATCTTTGCGTCAGAAGAGATATACTGCGGCGGGATACGGTCGCTCTTTGTGTAGATCTTCCAGTATTCCTCATACAGGTTGAACTCCGGAATAATATCGATGAGCTCCATATTTGCTTCCCAGTAGGAACCGAGGGTTCCGACATCTTTCCAGTAGCCATTGTACTCATATGCAAAGATCCGTTTGCCCTGCTCGAAGCAGTACGGGATCACATGTTTTCCAAAGTCACAGCCCGGCTCCTCAGAAAGCTTGATGAGCGCTTCTTTGAGTGCCTTCCAGCTGAAGATATAGATACCCATGGAAGCAAGGTTGCTTCTCGGGTTTGCCGGCTTCTCCTCGAACTCCGTGATCTTGTTGTTGTCATCCGTGATCAGGATTCCGAAACGGCTTGCTTCCTCGATCGGTACCGGCATAGCGGCAATCGTGACATCCGCATTATTCGCTTTGTGATATTCCAGCATGACCTCATAATCCATTTTGTAGATGTGGTCACCGGAAAGGATCAGAACGTATTCCGGATTGTAGGACTCCATGTACTCCAGATTCTGGTAGATCGCATTTGCGGTTCCAGTATACCAGTCGCTGCCTTTGCTTCTCTCGTAAGGTGGAAGAACCGTAACGCCGCCGACGTTGCGGTCTAAGTCCCACGGAATACCAATTCCAATGTGCGCGTTTAAACGTAAGGGCTGGTACTGGGTCAATACTCCCACAGTATCAACACCAGAGTTGATGCAGTTGCTGAGCGGGAAATCAATAATTCTGTACTTTCCGCCGAAGGAGACGGCCGGTTTTGCCACTTTCTGTGTTAACACACCGAGACGGCTTCCCTGTCCTCCTGCCAACAGCATCGCTATCATCTCTTTTTTTACCATGATATCACCTCTTGCTGCTCTTTTTGTCCCATACACTAGTTTCTTAGATGGTGACTCTATTATAGCATACTTTTTAGAAGATGTGAACAAACTTTTCATCCTTTCAATCCCAATTTTGTGTATATTCTGACATTTTTTTCTTTTTGTACGATAAGCAATACAATACCTATGTTTCTGCTTGGTTACATAAGTACCAAAAATGCCGATTCAAAATTGTATAAACCTATTAATATGCAGGATTAAAGGCACGAAAAACGCATGAGTAAATAAATTGTGAACATGCCCCTTTTCTGGTAAAATTAAAAGAAAAGGGGCGTTGGTATAT
>NZ_WQPW01000063.1:0-4717 GCF_018785465.1 Clostridium sp. MCC328 | reverse complement strand
TGAGAGTTCCTCCTTATTCTCTTTTATTATACATGAATTCCTTGAGAATAAGGTGTCAACTTTATTTATACAACATCATTTCTATGTCCACAGGTTTTTGAAAAAGTGTCTGTGGACACCGGCTGCAAGAGGAAGTTGACACAGAACGGCTCCATGCAGACGGGCTGACCATGGGAAAAGGCGCAGACATTTTCGCTTTGGTCAGCAGAGGTCGCCGCAGTGACCGCATCCCCTCTCGGGAGAGCCCACGGCACTTTGCAGCCAGTATGGATGAAAGTGTAATAGTGGGTTATTACACTTTGAAAAAGTGCCGTTCTCCAGCTCTCCGCTGTCTGCAAATTTCAAAGAAAGGAAAAATCCAATGGCAAGAAATGATGGAATCCACCGCACCGTAGCCCGGAATCAGGACTTGGAAACACCGGCTGATGTGGCAAAGGTACAGGAACACAATGAGCGTGAAAAGGACAGCTACAGCAATCAGGACATCGTACCGGAACGCACTTCTCTGAACATTCATTTCAAAGCACCCGCGGACGATTATGTAAAAATGTTTGAGCAGATGGAACAGGACGGTGTAATCTCCACAAGAGGTCTGAAACCGGATGCCGTCAAATACGGTGAGTTGATCTTTGATGTGAACTCTGCTTACTTCTACAATCACGGCGGCTATGAATTTGCAAAACAGTTTTATGCCGATGCCTATAAAGCCGCCGTGGAGATCGTAGGCGGTGAGCAGTATATCCTATCCGCTGTGATGTACGCCGACGAGCGCAATCGGGCAATGTCCGAAGCTCTGGGCGAAGATGTGTACCACTACCACCTTCATGTGGTTTATATCCCGGTGGTAGAGAAGCAAATTCTGTGGTCGAAGCGATGTAAGGATGAATCCCTCCGGGGAACGGTAAAGGAAACGATCACGCAGGTCAGCCGCAGTAAAAAATGGGAGTCCAAGCCGGTGCTTGACAAGGATGGTAATCCAATGTTGAACGCAAAAGGAAAAAAGATTTTGAAGTCGTCCTACAGTGTGTTGCAGGATGACTTTTTTCATTTCATGCGAAATGCCGGATATACCGATGTGGAGCGTGGAGAGCGTGGCAGCACCGAGGAACATCTGACAGTGACACAGTTCAAGGTTCAGGCTGAACAGCAGCGTTTGGAAGCTATGACCGGACAGGTGGCACAGGCGGAGCGGGGGTTGGAGAATGCCAAAGATGCCACGGAGAAACAGAAAAAGAAACTGGAAGCTCTGCAAAAGGAAACCAAAACAGCAAAGACCGTTGCTCTGACGGTGCAGGAGATTGAAACGATGGGAAAGAAAGCCACATTCGGAAATAATATCACGCTGACACCGGATGAGTGCGACACGCTCAAACGCTATGCGGTCAACGGCATTATCGCCAATGCTGACAACAAGCGCTTGAAGGAGAAACTGGCTTCCGCTGAAAAGACGGTTTCCATCTGGAAACAGCGGTATGAAGCAGTAAACGAAAAATATATGGAACTGAAACAGAAAGCCCAGCCTTTTCTGGATGCACTGGAAATTGCATCCGAAAGGGTTCGGGCTTTTATCAATTCTATCCTCATCAGAGGAAAGGAAACGCAGGAACACAAACACCCTGACCGGAAGCGTGGACAGGATATGGAACTTTGATGGAGGAATCGCCTATTGAAGAAATATTATGAGGAAGCGAAATATAATGCGGCATTTGACCGCTGTGTGGATGTTATGAGCCAGATGCTCCAGAAGTACGGGCATCAGGTTTTGGATAAATTAGAGCAGGATACACCGCAAACGGTGGAGTGTTCCAAGGATGATAAGCAAGCGCAGCCTTTGACGGATAAGGCTGCGTAAAAATTTACAATTTACACGTTGCGTACTTGTTGCGGCTATGCTATAATATGTACGCAACGTGTATTTTTGCTTTTTGGGAGAAAAGACGAATGGATTGTAAAAACAGAATTATTAAGTTGCGTGAAAGCACAGGACTGAACCGGAAAGATTTTTGCAAGCTCGTCCATATTCCTTACCGGACTATGACCGAGTGGGAATTGGACAACCGCCATGCACCGGATTATGTGCTTAGACTTTTGGAGTATTATATCCGCAACGAGGGATTGATGGTAAAAGAAATGAGCGAAGGAGGTGGCGATTCTGAAAAAGAAGCAACTTAAATGTTATCTATATACGAGAGTGTCCACCTCCATGCAGGTAGACGGATACAGTTTGGATGCCCAGCGGGACAAGTTGCGGAAGTATGCGGCATACGAGGATATGGTCGTTGCCGGGGAGTATTCTGACGAAGGATTTTCCGGCAAGAACATCCAAGGGAGGCAGGAGTTTCAACGGATGCTGAACGACATCCAGGACTGCAAAGACGGCGTTTCCTATGTGCTTGTCTTTAAGCTCTCCAGATTTGGCAGAAATGCAGCCGATGTTCTGAACTCTTTGCAGCTTATGCAGGATTTTGGTGTCAACCTGATTTGCGTGGAGGATGGCATTGACAGCTCCAAGGATGCCGGAAAGCTTATGATTTCCGTGCTGTCTGCGGTGGCGGAAATCGAGCGAGAGAATATCCGCACACAGACAATGGCAGGACGGGAGCAAAAGGCTCGTGAGGGCAAATGGAACGGCGGTTTCGCTCCCTATGGATACAAATTGGAAAGCGGAAACCTTGTCATTGCGGAGGATGAAGTGGAAGTAATCCGTGTTATTTATGACCGCTACATCCATACCAATGAGGGCGTTGCCGGAGTTGCTAAATATCTCAACCGCAACGGGTTTGTGAAGAAGCTGCGGCAAAATAACACCATCCCCGGATTTTCAAGGAACTTCGTGCAGGACGTACTGGATAATCCCGTTTATATGGGTAAAATTGCTTATGGCAGACGGAGAACCGAAAAGAGGCAAGGTACAAGAAATGAGATGCACGTGGTCGAGCAGTCGGAGTTCCCTGTTTACGATGGTCAGCATGAAGCCATCATTTCCGAAGAAGATTGGTATCTGGCACAGGAAAAGCGCAAGATCAATTCCTTTAAGCGGGAAAAGGTCAACAATCCAGACCACGCACACATCCTATCCGGTATTTTGAAATGCCCGTGTTGCGGAAAGAGTATGTACGGCAATATTGCCAAGGCTCATAGCAAGGACAAGAAAACACGGTATTATTACTACTGTAAAAATACGGTTACGCCGACGGGACATGAGTGCAGCTTCCGGCTGAATATCGAGCAGACGGAAATCAACAAATTTGTGGCGAAGGTCATCTCCGCTATGGTCAGCAATCCCCGATTTATAGAAGCAATTCAAGCGAAAATTGGAACGGCGGTTGATACAGAGGATATGGAAAAGCAGATCGCCGTTCTGCAAGGACAGCTAAAGCAAGCCTTTGGAACGAAAAGCCGCTTGGAGCGTCAGATGGATACTTTGGACATCAACGATGCCCACTATGACAGAAAAATTTTGGATTTGCAGCGCCGATATGATGAACAGTATGATACGATAGAAGAAATCGAAGTTCAGATTGGCGAATTGCAAAGTCAGATACGCAGCATCCAGCAGGAGAAAATCTCCGGCGATAACATTTATCGGCTCTTACTGGCATTTGATGAAGTCTACCATTCCGCAACGGAAGC
Organism: Clostridium sp. MCC328; assembly: GCF_018785465.1. NCBI lineage: Bacteria > Bacillati > Bacillota > Clostridia > Eubacteriales > Clostridiaceae > Clostridium > Clostridium sp. MCC328. Next base: position 1,084 of record NZ_WQPW01000063.1, on the reverse strand, counting down.
AGAACAGAAAGAGTTTATGAAAGCCTTTATTGAGCGAATTGAGATGTTCCCGGAAAAGAGAAAAGACGGAAGCTGGATAAAGAAGATTGTATTCAACTTCCCTGTGCCTGTTGATGGCGAGGAAGTGAAAGAACTTCCCTTGGAAACTGAAACAACAGTCGAGTCGGTAGTTCTGATGCAGTATTGTGGAAAATAAGAAAATAGGCATGTTAGACCACAAGATGTTGTGGTTCGAGGGCAAAAATTGGAGCAAAAAATGACCAGTTTTTGCCCTATTTTTTTCCACGTTTTTATAGATGCATAGAGGCAAAAAAGAGATTTTTAAGTATTTTGGGACAAAATTCAGAGAAAGGAAAAGAAACAGGGATGGAGAAAAAGCAGCACCCAAGTTACGGAATGATTCGGTTTGCAAGGTCCTCAATCGGTGGTTCAGGAACGGCATTGTTTGGAAGTACCATCATGTATAATAATGTCATACGCCTGTCCATTTCAAAAGGCATGATGGAAAGGGAGGGCAACGAGGACTGGTTTTTGGCAGGGACAGACATCAATGACATGATCGTTGAGGTGGAGATGTCCTATACACAGTTTGCCGAAGCAATCACATCACTTAACATTGGAGAGGGGATACCGGTTACCATTACAAAAGTGAATGGGACATTCGTTGAACCATGCCCATACAGTGACAGGCAGAAAGTAATGCGCCGGGAAGTGGATGAAGCAACCCGTGACTTGGTGCGGCAACTGGAAAAGAGGTCAGAGGAGATTGAAAAACTTCTGGATGAGAAACGTGTCCTGAGCAGGGAGGACCGGAGAAATATCGTCTCGACATTGAAAAATGTACGGCAGGAGTTAAAAAGTAATATCCCCTATCTGCAGAAACTGTTTGCTGAACAGATGGATAAAACCGTGACAGAGGCGAAAGGGGAGTTTGAAACTTACCTGCAGAACAAGATGAACAGCATTGCACTTGCAGCAATTTCAGAACAGATGAAGCAGGAGGAATGTTGTGGTCAAGCTTTTTTGTAACACTTGTGGCTAAAAAAATAGTGCTTATCAATTTATGCTGCCGTCCTTGCTTCAT
>NZ_WQPW01000062.1:22092-30295 GCF_018785465.1 Clostridium sp. MCC328 | reverse complement strand
CTTCTGAAAAGCGGTCGGATTAACAACCGTCTGCTGTGCGAACTTGCCACCCATAAGGACTTTATCAAGTTTCTTGCGGACATTGAGATTTATGTGGATGGAATTGCCACCATGCAGATTCAAAACCTCAATGCCCTTGTTGATACTGTCCGACATGAAATCATTGAACGGTATCGCCCTGGCGAAGACGACCCCCATTTGAAAGTGCTACAAGCCGCCCATATCAGTGATGATGAATATTTCAGTCAGATGGTACGGGATGACCTCAACCTCATTATCCGGGATATTCGAGAAGCCCATAAAAAGGACAGTGAGAGTGCACCCCAGACCACTGTTGCCAATGAACTGAAAGAAAATCTGGAAGCGGTCGAAAATTTCAAGGGCAGCCGGGATGAAAAGCTGGTTGTCCTTTACTGTAAACAGCTCGGTATCAACTATAAAAATCTGTCAGACGAAGAATTTCGCTGGCTGATTCGGATTCTCAAAAAATCAAAGAAAATGGGAACGCCTATCAGCCAAAGGAAAAAACGGTAAAGAAAAACCGCTGTTGCATGGTTTGTTGGCTTCCATGTAGCAGCGGTTTTTGCTGGGATTATTCAGTTGAATTTTTAGAACGACAAACTGGAAGTTGTCAAAGAGAATTGTTCCAGTATTCCACAGTATTGCCATTCACATCATAGAATGTAATGGTTCCCGCATTTATAGGCAAAACAATCGCAAAAGGTTTATTGCTGTCAATGTCAAGCGCTTGAATTGTGTTGCCGTCATCTATTTCAAGCTGTGTTACCTGTTGCTGATTCATAGAAATAAATGCTCGCTCATTATATCCTTCTACAGTGTACTCGGCAATTCCTCTTTGAACCCCCGAAAGTTTTCCACCCCCACGGAAAAAGTATCCAAAGGAAAGACCAGGGCGGTTGACATAGACGGAAAAAGAATGGTCACTCAAATCCTGAGGGTAAGAAATATATGCAGCCATCGTGCTGGAAACGCTTCCATCGACCGTCCAATCATCCTTAATCTTCTGCGACGAACGAATATCTGTCTCCAGCTTAGATGAAGTCACGCCGATCTCATTGTTCGTATAAAGAAAACAAACAAATAAAATACAAACAAGAACAACCCCTATCACAATTTTAAGAAATATTTTTTTCATGCTATCAAAACTCCTTGTCAACTACCGATTTTCTTAATTCGACAAACCGGTATTTAACTGTCTTTGCTAAAAAACCCTATAACAGCCATAATAAATCCTACAGGTATTAAAAGAAAAGACGCCCACACAATACCAATGTATATCAGCTCTAAACCTGCAAGAATCATTATTGCAATACCTAAGAGCATTAAACTGTTACCAAACATAATTTTTTTCATAATGCTTTTCCTCCACAACTTCAAATTGTCGCTCGTCTACCTATCCAACTTAAACGGCACAACATTTCCAACAACGCGTCCAACAAAATATACAATCACGCTCCTTTGCAAATCCCGATTTGTCATAATCATTCTATCATACCGTTATGAATAAATCATCTCTTGCAAAATAATTTCTTCTGCCCGGTTGTGAATGTTATTGCAACGCCGCACCCATTCCATTTCTTGGGTTCGTTTCAATTCCTCGGTCACGCCCTCGGCATCTTTCATCTGCTCCATGATGGTGTCTAACCGTTCCTGTGCCTGTTCGTTCAGGTCTGCAAGGTATGTCCATAACTCCCCGGTCAAGGTCAATGTGTTCAATCTGACTGGGTGGACTTCCCTTAAATATTCCCTGTGCATCCGTCCGTACTTTCCAATAGGGCGGTGTTCCTTCGGCAGCTTCAAATCCGGGATATAGTAATCTCCGACAAGGATATAATCAATTCCGTTTTCCATTATTCTTGGTTTCAGTTCGCTCATGTTCCTTACCTCCTGTGGAAGCAGGCTCGTCTGGTACTAACTCAATTACATCAGTAATCTCACAATTCAGCGTTTCGCAGATACGGGCTAATGTGTCCATGCTGATGTGCTTTCCCTCTTTGCTCATGTTGGCAATCATATTCGTTGTCATACCGGCGGCAAGCCTTAAATCTTCTTTTCTCATATCACGCTCTAACAGTGTATGCCAGAGTGGTTTATAGCTGATGTGCATATTGCTTTCCTGCCTTTCTATCCATACCACCGGGGCGGCTGCCCCGGCAGGAACTTTTCTCTTATTATAGCACCAATCTTGTGTAATCACAATTTATTCTTGTAGACTGCCGCTGATACCGTCTGGATTGTGCTTTTCCTTTCTTTTTGTTCCCTTTAATTAGCCATGAACTGCTTGATACCTTGAGATTTAGCCGCAGGATTATCGTTTCCGTAGCCTTCCATGAGGTTAATAACACCCCACACTGCGAGACCCGCACCGAGGGCGATAACAAGCGTCTGGAGAACCGTAACTGCCTGATTGATAAATGCCATACTTGAATTTCCTCCTTAAATCGTTGGTGAATTGTGAGGGGCGAGTGCCTTTTCCAGCACCCGCCCCGATGGTTACTTCTGCGCGGCTGCCGGATTAACCGAACAGACCGGAGAGCAGAGGGATGAGGGTCGTGCCGATCAGCACCACGCCGCCGCCAGCCATGAGCTGCTTAATGCCCTGAGATTTTACTGATGTGTGATAAAGAAGTAATAGAAGTGTAAAAAATTTTGCCGTTCCTATCCGGCACATGAGGTATGTCGGATAGGTCGGGCGGTTATTCGGGCAAGTCCACCTTGCCAACAAAAGAATAATAAATCTCAATGTCCTGCCTACGGGTCTTGTTCTCGTCATAGCTGCACTCATGCACAACGATTTTCTCTACAAACTCCCGCAACAGAGTAGGGGTAAGTTCTTCAAAGCTGGTATGCCGCCGAACAACATTCATAAACTTTTCTGCGTTCACGGTGGCTTCCTGTGCTTTGGAAAGCTCCGCTTGGATAGCAGCGGCTCTTTCTTTCAGCTCCCGTTGTTCTGCTTCATAGTCTGCCGACAGCTCTGTGAAACGCTCGTCTGATATGCGCCCGGTCACGCTGTCCTCATACAGCCGCTTGAAGATAGCGGATAACTCGGCTATGCGTTTCTCGGCGGCTTCCAGTTCCTTTTTCTTGGCGGCGTTCCTGCGCTTGCCCCCGTCCTCGTTCTGCTCAATCAAGAGCTTCATAAACCGGGCTTCATGCTTTGCCGCATAGCTTGTCACTTTCCGCAGATTGGAGAGTACGCCAGCGGTCAAGAGGTCGGTGCGGATAAAGTGCGCCGTACAGTCATGGGTGCGTTTCTTGTAGTTGCCGCAGATATAACAGTCCTGCTTGCGCTTGTCCGTCTGGTATCGCTGCTGATACATGACACTACCGCAGTCCGCACAGAACAGTATGCCGGAGAACAAGCCCACTTCATCATAGCGGTTGGGGCGTTTGCGCTGCTTGCGAAGTTCCTGCACCCGTTCCCATGTCTGGGTGTCTATGATAGGCTCGTGGTGGTTCTCGAAAATCACTTGCTTTTCCAGGGGATTTTCTACACTGTGCTTGACTTTGTAAGAGAGCTTTTCTGTCTTGAAGTTTACCAGACAGCCTGTGTATTCCCGGTTTTCAAGGATATGCACAACGGTATTGGTCGCCCACTTGCACTCATAGCCGGGGTGGTAGCGGCGGGTGCTGCCCGTCCTGCGGTATTCCAGCGTCCCCGGCGTGAGGATTTGCTGCTCTGTGAGCATACGGGCTATCTTAGTCGGACCGTTCCCGGCAAGGCAGAGGTTGTATATCTGCTTGACTACGGGTGCAGCTTCCTCGTCAATAATGAAATTTTCGTCCTCGTCCATGAGGTAGCCATACACAGGCTTGCTTGTGATGGGCTTGCCACTCATGCCTTTTGAGCGTTTTACTGCTTTGATTTTCTTGCTCGTATCTCTCACCAGCCATTCGTTAAAGATATTCCGCAGCGGGGCAAAGTCATTGTCGCCTTGTGCGCTGTCCACTCCGTCATTGATAGCGATAAAGCGGACACCTTTCTGTGGGAAAATCATTTCCGTGTACATTCCCACTTGCAGGTAGTTTCGCCCTAACCTCGACATATCCTTTACGATAACTGTCCCGACTTTTCCGGCTTCAATGTCCGCAAGCATGGCTTGAAAACCGGGTCTTTGAAAGTTCGCACCAGAATAACCGTCGTCCGTGTACCAGCGCAGATTGGAAAAACCGTTCTGCTTTGCATAGGTTTCAAGAATACGCTTCTGGTTGGAAATGGAATTGCTCTCGCCTTGCAGCTCGTCCTCATGGGAAAGTCTTGGGTAAAGGGCGGTAATTGGTTGTTGGTTGGTCTGTCTTAACATAAAATCCTCCGTTTCCGACAGCCAGCCCCACTATTCCGTACCTTGATTGTACCACATGGGGCGGCGGTCTGTATAGCGGCAAAAGCGTCAAATCTGCTTCTTTATGGTCGGTCAAATCGCCGTTTTTTGTGTAGCAGCTTCCGCTTCCAGCACTTTCATCATCTTGTCGGCTGCGGTATCGGTTGCGCCCTGCTTGAAGAAGCCGGAAACGGTAAGGACGGAGTTGCCCATGCGGATTTCCGTTACACAGTCCGGGCGGCGGTCTGTTTTGGTGGTGCTTGTCTGTTTCGTTTCTGTCATAGGCTCTCCTTTCGCTGCTTCATCAGTTGCTTTAAGCGTTCCAGCTTTTCCTGTGCGGTTTCCTTTCGGAAGTTGCTGCCCGTGAAGCGGACGGGGGCGCACATGGAAGTCAGCCTGTCATAGATACGGGCGTGGGGCGTGTCCTGCGGGTGCTGCAATTCCTCCAGCGTGAGGTTGGTCGTGGCGATCAGCGGCTTGTCGCTTCGGTAACGGCTGTCAATCACGCTGTAAACCTGTTCCAGCCCGTATTCTGTTCCTCGCTCCATACCAAAATCATCAAGTATCAGCAGGGGGTAGCTGCAAAGGCGGGAAATATATTCGTTCCTGCCATCAAAGCTGGCAGCAAGGTCATTGAGTATGGTTGCAAAGTTTGTCATACAGACGGCAACCTCTTTCTCCATAAGGGCGTTGGCGATACAGGCGGCAAGGTAGCTTTTTCCTGTCCCCACGCCGCCCCAAAACAGGTAGCCGATATTTTCAGCCTGCATGGTTTCCCAGCTCTCCACATAAAAGCGGGCGGTTTCGGTCTGCGGGTTTCTGCCGTTGTCATGCTCAAATGTCCAGTTCCGCATAGCAGGGTCGGTAAAGCCCCGGCGTTTCAAGTCCTCCACTTTTTCAAGGTGCTTCTGTCGGCTTTCGGCGGCTTGCTGCTTTTCACGGGCTGCCCGCTGGCAGTCGCAGTCTGTCGGGTGGCGGTCACGCCCGAAACAGGTCTTTCCCTCTGCAAAGTAGGCTTCTTTGGGCGTATGGCACTTGCCGCAGTATAAAAGCCCGTCCTCGCCTGTGTAGTCCTCCGCTTCGGCGGTAGTGGCTGTAATGTCCGTAATCATAGCTTCAATCTCGTTTTTCATAAGCTCTCGCCCTCCTTGCATGAATAATCGGGTATACCCTGTTTCGGGGCAGCCTTGCCTTTGGCAGCGTCTTCCTGCGCCCACTTGTAAATGGTGGCTGCATGGCTGTGGTACTGCTTCCCAGTGGAAGCGATATGGCAGGAAAGCCGGTCAATATAATACTCCCACTTGTCGGGCAGCTCTGTTTTCAGCCCGGAAAGCTCTGTATCGGTCAGTATCACATTGTTGTATCTGCCATAAGCGGCGGGGGCGGGGTGTCCCGTTTCTCCCTCTCTCTCTTTTTCTATCTCTATCTCTTTCTCTAACTCTATCTCTTTCTCTGGTGGACGAATGTCGGACAAATGTCCGCCTTTTGTCCGGGGCGGTAAAAGTGCCTTGTTTTCCAGCCTTGCAGCCCGTTTTCGCTCGGCTTCGGTAGAGGACTGTCCTATCATCAACTCAATGTCGGTCATATAGAAAGCCCCGCTGTCAAGCTGCTCCACAAGCCCCAACTGCCGGAAAATCTCCAAAGCCCTCTCAACCGTTCCTATCTGGTGGCGGGTCAGTGTCGCTATCATCTGCGCTGTGTAGGGGATATGCTCGTCAAGCTGCAATTTCCCGCCGTTTTTCAGCGATTTTAAGTACAGCTTCAAGAGGATATTGGAGTATAAAATCCCGTCTTTCATATCTTCCAGCAGCACAATGGAGTCGCTGTCAAAAAAGTTCTCTTTCAGCTTGAGGTAATAATATTTGCGGTTATCTGCCATTGTCCCTGTCCTCCTTTTTCCGGCGTTTGGAGTAGTAGTGGGGGCAGAGTATGATAATCGCCCGGAAGCTCTGCTTGCAGCTATGGGTACAGCCCCGGCAGAGGTCATTGTATGTGATACGGTCGCAGGTGGAATTCCCGACTTTCACTTGCCGCAGGAAAAAAGACCATTCCAGCCGCCGTTTCTTGCTCATTCTTGGCATGGGTGCGCTCCTTTCTGCCGTTTCCGCTGGTGTGGCGGTATCGGCGGTAATTCTGTATCATCTCGGTATCATTTTCGGGGTTTTTCTGCCCTATAAGCCCGTTAAAAAATCCTTTGGTATTTGCGGATAGGGTACGGGGCAGCCCCCTTGTTCTGTATAGGTTCGGGTACATTTTGGGGCGGTTTTTATCGTTCCTGTTCCTGCCTTTTCACAGGCTTGCGCTCCCGGTGTAAAATCTGGTCGATATTGCCCTTGACAGTCTGTAAGCGGCGGTATTCCTCCCGTTTTGCCCGGTAATCGTTGTAGCCGCTGTTTTTCTCTTGGATAAGGGTTTCAATCTCTGCTTGCAGGGCTTTATAGCTCGGCAGCTTGGAAATGCCGTTCTCCCTGAAATAGCGGGCGGCTGCGTCTGCTATGATAAAGTCGCTTTCGTACTTCTGACGGTAGGCTGCTTTTGCTTTGGCGTTTTTCTGCTGTTTCAGCCCGTCCCGGACAGGGCGGGTCTTGGAATAGGCAAGCACCTGTCGTTGCAGCTCCTTTTTCCCGTTCAGCGTCTTTTCCACCTGCTTCAGCTCTGCAAGGCTTTCCTGCATGGCGGCATAGGCGGCAGAACAGGCTTCGTCCAGTTCCTCCGGGGAAGAAAAGCCGTACTGCTGGTAGGCAGTAACGGTAGCCGCCATCTGCTTTAGGTTGTGCTTTGCCGCCCAGCGGTCATAACCCACGCCCTTGCCCTCGGCTCGCTTGGCTTCCCGGTCAACCATGCGCTGCAAGATGTTGTCTGCCGGGGTGGTTTTTGCGGCTTTTTCCTCCTGCAAGCGTCCCTTTTGGGTGTGTGGGTATTCCGGTATGGCTTTGGTCTGTTCGGCGGCTCTGTGGGCGTTCTGCATAAGCAGGGCAAGGACAGCAGCCTTGTCAAAATCGTCCCCCAGCTTCCGGGCTGTGATAGGCTTCGTCCTGTCCGGCGTGAGGTAGGAAAGCCGCCCCCGGCTCTCCTTGACGGTCACACCCTCCTGCAGCAAAAGGGAAGAAAACTCGTCAAAGCTGGCAGCTTGGGAAAGTGCCTGCCGTATCGTCCGGCGCAGCTTCGCCTTGTCCGTTTCAAACTTGGTGGGCTTGGTCGGCTGTCCTGCGGCTTCTCTGGCGGCGTTCTCTTTATCAAGGGCAAGCTGCCCTTTCTTTGCCGCCCAGTATTCCCGTTCGGTTATCCGTTCCTTGCTGCCGTTCAAGAGGTCGATTTGGTAAAGCCCCTCCCGGTGGCACATCTCCATGACTTCACTCTTGAAATATTCCATAGCGGCGTTGGTGCAGCGGTGCTTGCAGCCCTCCCGTGTGTCGGCTGGTCTGTCCATGTAGGGCAGAAGCGGGACTTCATAAATCCGCAGGGAGTTGATGACGATATGCACATGGATATTGCCGCTGTGGTTATGCCCGTCCGGGTGGGTGCATACAAGGGCTTGGTGTCCGGGGAAATGCTCTTTGCAGAACTGCTCGCCCAGCTCCTGTGCCCGGTCTACGGTCAAGCCGTTGTCTGTCCCGTCCCGTGGGTCAAAGCTGATGATATAGTGGTGGCTTTTCACATCTTCCCGTTTTTGGTTTTTCTCATAGCGGAGATTGGCTCGCATACAGGCAACGGCGAAATCCTCGCCCCCGCAGTTAAGGGAAGAAATGCGGTAATCCTCCCTCGGTATCAGCCGCCCGTTTTCATCAAGGGTGGGCTTCATGGTAAACTCGTCATGCTCAAATGTGAGGTAGGCTTCCGCTGCGCCATAGTCGGCA
>NZ_WQPW01000062.1:0-22082 GCF_018785465.1 Clostridium sp. MCC328 | reverse complement strand
ACAGCGTCACCCACTTTCTGCAAGACTTCAAACTTTAGGGCAGCAAGGTCGGAAACCGCCGCCCGTACCTCCCCGGCAAGTTGCGGGTAGGGGCTGTGCCACTCGTTCAGTGTCCGGGCTATCTGGTTTAAGTTGCCGCCGATCCTACCGTATTCGGCGGTCAGCTTCCCGACAGCGGCAAGCAGCTCGTCGTTGACGGGGGAAACAGTTATGATGGGGCGTATGGCTGCCCCGGTTATGGCTTGCCGGATAAACTCGGCTTGGCTCATGTTGTAGGCAGAAAGCCTTTCCGCAAACTCGGCGTATTCTTCCTCGGTCATGCGGGTCTTGACTACCCGGCTGCGGTGCGGCGTGTTATATCGTTTTCGCATGGTAAAAACCTCCTTTCGGCTGTGCGTGGTGTCCTCTCACTAATAGGAGAAAAACAGGGTGTGAAGCGGAACTGTTTTTGAAAAATCCGAAAAAATATTTTGAGGGATTTTTAAGCGGCGTAAGCCGCATTAGCAGGGTTTGGGGAAGGCACTCCCCAACAAGATTCCCGCAGGGGCAAAATGAGCGAAAAGCGAATTTTGGTACTGCGGTAGAATCTTGCTCTAAGAAACTGCCGGACTGCTGTTCACTTCCTACTGCCACTTTTTCAGAAAATCGCAACCAGCTTTTTTTATAAAGAGCTGCTGGATTGTCCTCACTTGCTACTGCCACTTTTTCGGGAAATCTATAACCAGCTTTTTTCATAAAAGGCGGCGGGCTGGCATTTTCCCCCTTACTCCCTACAAACCACAAAAGAGCAGAATGGACGGACTTTCCGGCAAGAACTTTTCCGGCGGCTCGGTCTTTCCCGACAATAAGGCGTTTCGGAAGCTGCGTTTTGCCCGCTGTCTGATAGAAAACGGGAAATTTCCTTGCTCACATACCAGTATCGCTACTTTCCCGATTTGCCCAAAATGGGTGCAAAAAAAGCAGCAAATCTTTTTCGGATTTACTGCTTCATGTATCGCTACAGGGCGGGAAGTATTCAATTTTGAAAAAATAATATAATGTAATTCTGTGAAGAATAACCATTGAAATATGAAAGGGTTTCGTCTACTACAATAGGCGAAACCCCTTTCCATACCAATGTCAATAAGATTGGATTTATTATTTTATTTTTTGTCAGTGCCTTTTAGACGATAATTCATAGCCCCAATCTGAAAAGAAATAACACTTCCCACATACAAGATGACATATACAATATCACTATTATTGGAGTCAACATAAAACAAATCATTTTTAGGCATCAAATTAACAAAAATCATCCCCAATGCTATAAATGACACCAAATATACAACTCCACAGAGAATTTTTATAAAATACTTCTTCATATCGCTATCCTCAACTTACTCTGTCTGGATAACAAGTGAACGATTTGTTCAAAGAAATTTCTTCTCTTCCACTATCCCACGAATCAAGCGTGTAACTTGCATTAGCAGTAACCGAGACGCTCGATTTATTAGAAGGACATTGGAAGTTAATTCCCGGTTTAAATGTAAATGCAGCCTTTTGAGCACCTCCACTTAAAGCTGTATTCCATGTTACACCAGATGTAGATACAGATACATCAATATTTGTATCTGTTGTATTTTGTGTCCAACTCAAGCCTAGCTCTAATGAAATATCTTCGCCTAAAGTACCTCCTACATTTACACCTACCGAGCCGGTATTTGCAACTCTTTCTGGACCATAATCATCAACAGTTACACTAGAAGACGAAGTTGAAAGCGTTACATCCAAATCCTCGCCTTGGTATTTCGTCTCATAAGCACCGCCTAAGTCACATCCTGGCATACCAGTAACATTTGCCTTTATGATATAGTGATCTCTGGAATTAAAATTTTGGACGGTATAAACATCATAGTATGCAGTCATTTTTCCTTTAGGTTCTCTAGTATATGTATAATCCTTTTCCCCAATCAAGGAACCACTTGCACGAGTAGCAATAGGTTGTGCTTGATTATCTTTTACTTCGGATATAACTTCTTCAATAAGTGCATTTCTATCTACCGTATCATTGCTTCCAACATTGATTTCGTGAACAGAAAAAACATTGCCATGTTTATAATAAATTGTAGCAATATCAATACCTGGATCAATAATAGCATCATCATTAGAAGCAAATGCAAGCTCAGTATCTGCGGCTGTTACCGGAAGATTTAGTTTTTCTTCCAAGTTCAAAGGTTCATCCGTATTATTTCCAGTAACAACTAGAATCCCTTGTGAATCAAAGAAATTATCTATAACTTCTGGAGATGTATCAAGAATAGCGTCAAATGTATCAATATCGCTATTTGTTATCCAGACAACTTCTCCAGCTTTTTCCGAAAAAGTATTTCTTTCAATTCCCACTTCAGCAGCTAACGCTGTAGAACTACATCCAATTACCATAACTAAAGATAAGAACAAAGCCCCAAATTGTTTTTTCATAAACTTATACCACCTTTCCATCCTACTAGATAATGTCATTTAACTGAATTGTATATGTATGCGACTCTGTGCTATTATAAATATGAGCAAGCGGATCGTCTTTCATGATATACTCAAAGTCATATGTTGTATTAAATGTTATACTCTTTTTGTTACTGCTAATTGAGTATGTATTTTTTGTCACTTTATAACTACTGTATCCCCAGGTCATAGCACAGATTATATCATTTTTATATGTTGTGACTTTGGCATTAGTAATTTTGTCAAAAATATAATCCCCACTAGAATTTACTGCTGCTTTCCAATCAAATATAATCTGGAATGTATATCCTGGCAATCCTGCATCATATTTTTCAGATTCATATGAACCTTCCATAGAAGCACCATAAGTGGTAACAGTGGAATGCTCCATAATGTCATCTACAGATATTGCAACTGTATTATCTGCCATAGAAGAAGGAATCTCTATAGCATACTCCGTCCCTACAAGCACTTCTGCTTTTTCATCAGTAGATAACTCTGCTGCTGATGCAGGAATTACACTGAATAGCATTAAAAGCATTACTGTCAAAAGTGAACAAAATTTCTTGAATCGGCATGAATTTAATAATCTCATAGAAATCCTCCTTTGCATAAGTCCAATTTGCTATTGGCACTAATATTATATACATTTATTCCCTTGATTTCAATAGTGAATATCTATTTTGTATAGATTATTAAATTTAAGTAATGCTTTATTGTTCAATATGACCATTCTTCTACCGAGCACTTAAAATGTGAAAAATTTTTATGGAATAGAGGGGATGATTGTCTGTTTATGTTTTGTGTTACTTTACCGCACATAAGCATTAGCCGCCGGATTGTCGTTGCCGTAGCCTTCCATGAGGTTGATAACACCCCACACCGCGAGACCGGCACCGAGGGCGATAACGAGCGTCTGAAGAACCGTGACAGCCTGATTGATAAAAGCCATAGATTTTCCTCCTTGAATCGATGAAAGTTGAGTGTGTATTTTTGAAAATGGGCATAAAAAAAGAAGCCCCGTCGCTGTTCTGCTTTGGGATGAGCCATCAGGCTTTACCCACTGCGCAGTGCAGCGACGGGGCTTTAATCTGCATCGACCTCGCCCATATCATAGAGGTCGAATGTGTCATCGGGCTTGACTACCAGTTTGTGCTGCCGATATTTTTCGATGTCAAAGGCGTTCCGCTTGTTATAGTCGGAGAGCTGCCGGTACTTTGGATGCTTCGTAATGTCGTATTTGTTACTGAGAAAAGGTCTCACGCCTCGAAGCTGTAAAATACACTTGGCTCCGTCCATGACGGCAATCTCGTCCTGAGACATCAGTTCCTTGCCGGTCTTCTGATAGTTCAAGCCATAAGAGTTGTTGTTGGAACGGGTTTCTGAGGTGTTGTAAAGGTCGATTGTCTCCTTGCCCAGCACCTCGCTGATTTCCTTGAGGGTCGATTTCTCCTTGCCGCCAAGAAAAAGTGTGCAGTCGCAGTTGCCCGTGATGGTGTCCGCCGCGTCCTTGTAGATGGTCTTGAGCTGAGACTGGGACTGCAAGATGATTGACGCCGAGATTTCCCGGCTTCGGATGGTGGCGATGAGCTTATCAAACTTCGGGATTTGACCGATGTTCGCAAACTCATCGAGCAGACAGCGCACATGAACGGGAAGCCGACCGTTGTAAACGTCATCTGCTTTATCGCACAAAAGGTTGAAGAGCTGGGAATACATGATTGCCACGACGAAATTGAAGGTGTCATCGGTATCGGAAATGATGACGAACAGCGCCGTCTTCCGGTCTCCGATGGTGTCCAGCTCCATCTCATCGTAGCTCATCAGTTCCCGCAGCTCTGCGATGTCGAAGGGCGCAAGCCTTGCACCGCAGGAAATCAGGATCGACTTCGCGGTTTTGCCAGCCGCCAGCTTGTATTTGCGGTATTGCTTGACCGCAAAATGGTCAGGATCGCGGGCTTCCAGCTCATCGAACATGACATCCACGGGGTTCTTGAAGGTCTCATCGTCCTCTCTGGCTTCTGAGGCATTGATCATTTCGAGCAGGGTAGTAAAGTTTTTCTCGTGGTCGGGTGCCTCGTACCAGATGTAGCCGATGAGAGCTGTGTAGTAGAGCTTTTCCGCCTTTACCCAAAAATCTTCGCCGGACTTATCGCCGTCTCCCTTCGTGTTGACGATGATCGTATTGACCAGCTTGAGGATGTCCTTCTCGCTGCGGATGTAGCTAAAAGGGTTGTAGTGCATGGATTTCCGGAAATTGATGGTGTTCAGCGACTTGATAATGTAGCCGCCCTTTTCAAGCATTTTACCGCACTCCACCAGCACTGTACCCTTCGGGTCGGTGACAACGTATGAACTGTGCATCTGCATCAGATTTGGCTTTACAAAAAACCTTGTCTTGCCGGAGCCGGAACCGCCGATGACGAGTATGTTCTTGTTTCGAGCGTACTTCGGCTGTTTCGGACGGCTGTTCATGGTCAAGAACTCCGTCTGCGTCAGAATGACATTGTTGGAAAACTCCGGGTCCATGTACGGCTTGATGTCCTCCGGCTTACCCCAACGGGCAGAGCCGTACTCTTCGCCCTGCCGGAACTTCTTGCGGTTCTTACCCTTGACGTAAACTGCCAGCTTGAGCAGCACGCCAGCCGACAGACCGATGAGCAGATCGACGGGATGAAAGCTGGGCAGCGGATTTGCGAAGGCAGTACCGAACACGGCAAATCCGTTTGTCAGCTTGTCGATGAACGCCGTGCCGGGTGCAAGTCGGAACACGGCGGCAATCTTATCCGCAAAGTAGAAGGCGAAGACATACGGAAGGTTCAGAAGAATGAGCTTCTTCACATCGGGCTTGTTCACAGCTCCACACCCCGATCCTTGGTTTTGACCTTGACCTTCTCCTTGTGCTGCGCCTTGCTCTGAGCTTTCTCCTGATCCAGCTTGTGCCGGATGGACGGCTGTTCCTTCTGCTTGACGGTTTTGGCGGAGAACTCCTTGAAGGCGGCGGTCATGACATCAACGTCCCGACCCTTGAAGAAGACAAGATAGCTGGGCGGCTCTACGGAAACGTCCTTTTTGAGCGCAAAGTCCAGACCGTATTTGCTGGCAGTCCGCTCAAAGGACTTGATGTTGCCATCCGTCACTTCGATGTTGGAGATGGCGGCGTTCTGGCTCATCAGATGCTTGATGGACTGCTTGCCGCGATAGGTTTTGGGCTGCTGCATCTGCTTCTTTGCCTTCTCGATCTCCTGAACGAACTTGTCCAGTGCCTTTTTCAGCACCTCGGCTGAGATTTTGCCGCCCTTGATCATGATTGCAACAACTTTGGTGTTGACTTCATCCTGCATTGCGGCGTTTACCTCCTTTCGTTGGAATGATTATGGGGACTGCTGCCGAAGCTAAGGCGGCACAATCCGGCGATAGATGCTTTTCATTTACACTGTCCTCCTTTCCGAGCATTGCTCACGATGGTATTCATTAAAGAGTGTCTTCACAAAGGCTATAATCGTAGGTCTTCGGCTTCTTTGACCCTGCCGATCTGTCCTGCCCGTAGAAATCATGATTGACGAGGGCGGAGTAGTAATTGTCTATCGTCAGAGAGGCGTTATACAGAGCGGTCAACAGGTACGCCCGGATATTACGGATGTCTGACGGGTTCTTGTTCATTGCTTCCAGAACGTACTCAATGTGGCTACTATTCAGCTTGAGAAAGCGGGATTTGACTACTTGCTGCGGCATATCCTCGCCATTGATGCGGATGGTCGGCGCAGTGGAACAGACGGCATCCAGCATGATGTCCATGATCTCCCGGAAGCGGTCTTTATCGAACTTCGGATCCTGACAGAGAATGTCGTAGTCAAGATTCTCTTTGATAATCTCTTCATACTCGCTTCGCTCATCCATCCTGTCCATCACATCAATATTGATGGATTGATAGTTCTTTGAGAGAGTATTTCTTTCTTGGGTAATTACTTGATCAGTATTTATTTGTGCGGACTTATCCCCACGTGGATTATCCACATCTGGCTTCTCCACACATGGATTTTCCGTGTGTGGCATTTCCCGTTCTGGCGTGGACTCCTGCGGCTCTTCGTATATCTCAAAGATTGTGCTGCTCATCCTGCCTTTACCGTCTCTCTGCCGGTGCCGGACAAGGTAGCCGTGCTTTTCAAGCTCACGGAGCGCGGAGAGAATGGCATCCGGACCTTCCTTGCAGATTGCAGAAAGTCCCTTGGTTGAGAACTTCCAGCCATCATTAAACGAAAGCATCTTTGAGAGTAGCCCGACTGCCTTGAGTGACAGGCTCTTGTCTCGGAGGTGGAAGTTCGCCATGACGGTATAGCCACGATTCTTGTTTACGCGATAGACTGCCACGAAAATCACCTTGCTATCTTGGGAAGCAGCTCTTCGCCGCACTTTTTCTGGAACTTCATTCGGATGACCTCCTTGCCCTTCGGCGTGAAGTAGGTCTGAGAACCGGTGTAGCAGAACGTCACAAAATCGCGGACGATGAACAGTCCGGCATTGCTGTCCTTGTTGTAGGGAAGAAGCTGCCCGGAAGGAGAGCGGAACAGGTACTTTTCTTTGAGAAGGAACTGGACGAACTTGCGCTCCGGGATTTTCATTTCCTTCGCCGTCGTTCGGATATTGGTGCAGTCATCCGGATTGATGAAGGCGTCGTAGTAATCAGCTTTGGGCTTCGCCGTGTTCAGCTCACGCTCAAGAGCCTTCACACGATTCTTTTCCAGAATCAACGCCTGAGCAAACTCTACAATGACCGCAGGTTCCTTCTGAATGCGTTCCAGAAGGGAGTCCGTCATGTAGCCGCCGGTCTTGCGGATCATGGGGATGACATCATGTGTGATCCAGCGTTTGAAGGCTTTGGCTTCGGGCTTACGGCTGCTCAGAATAAGCGTGTAAAGTCCAGGTTCGTTCACCACCGTCATGTTGGGATTGCCTCGTTGATTACCCTCATTTGAAATGAGGGTAATCATCTTCTCGTCCGCATCCAGCCGTGAAATGGCTTGTGACGAATTGCCGATCTCCAAAGCCCTGCACACGTCTACCGCCACAAACCACGGCTCGTTTTCGATCAGGGCTGTTCGGATTTCTCCAAACTGTTCATTCTTGAAGACTTCGATTTTGTTATCCATGATTGGCTTCCTTTCCGGCAGCAGATGTGCCACTTTGATTTTTGAGGGTAGAAACGGGATTGCAGCAGTAGGGACACTCTGCAAACACGCAGGACTGATATTTCCAGAAGGGGCGATGAAAGCGGCAAGTACGGCATTCCGGTATAATGCCCTCGCAGCCGCTATCGAAATGGGAATACGGCGTTTCCTGCATCAAGGCGTCAAATGCCTTGGCAGAATCTCTTGTGTTCATTGCCTTGACCTCCAATTTGACAAAAAATAAGCCCCGTTATTGTTCTGCTATGCGCAGTGCAATAACGGGGCTTTGCTATACGAATTATTCTGTTGTATCAAGTCTATCAAGAAAACTTTTGATGAGCAGCGTGTGCTTCCAAGTTTTTCGTGTAATGTCGAAGCTGTACTGAGAAACGAGGAAATCTACGAGGCTGATCTTTGGTATAAGGAACTTTCCGGAGATATTGAATGATTTGAGCTTCTTGGCGTTGCACCAGCGATAAAGCGAAGTATCGCAGTAGCCGATTGCCTCAGCCACTTCAACGATGGTCAGCAGATCACCGTACTGACAAAACTCGTCTTCCATGTATTTTCGAAAGCTGGCTCGTTCCTCTTCGGACAGCCTCGTCAGTTCATTCCGATAGGTGACACGCGAATTGTAATGACCAGACCGTTCCTGATACCAGCGATCCGGTGCGCGATAGACTTCCGGGTGAAGCTCCCGGTCAATCAAATAGAAGATTATATCGTCGGTGCGGATTGTGTACCGGCGAGTTTTCTTGCCCGTATCTTTGCACGGGACTAAACCGTTTTGCAGAAGGTGCAGAGCAGTTGCTTTGCTGATATGGGCGATCTGGTAGAACTGATCTTTCGAGACCGCCTCAGGGTATTTGCGACGGATGGATTCGTAATATTTCATGCTTTCAGTCATGCGGATAACCACCTTGATTTTGATGTTCGGTATCGGTAGGTGTCATCTGCACTGGACTGTGATTTCTCCCCGAGTTCTCCCCATCTTCTCCCCAACGGGCTTTTTTCTCCCTAAATCCGGATTTCTTTCGAACTCCTTGCTCTGTCTGGGCTTTCGGGATTTCCGACCTTCAATGGCGGAAAAATGCTGATTTTTCAAGGGTTTGCAAACTCTCGCATTGTCCGTGAGTTTCCGCCGTTTTCCTTCAAAGTCCGGATAGCGACTCTAACTCGAAATGCGTTTATCGGTTCATCCCGGTACGAGGGTTCGAATCCCTCCGTCTCCGCGCCGGAACCCTTGGTTTTCAAGGGTTCTTTTGTTTTTGCGGCACAGGGAAGGCTGTCCGGAAACTGGCGGCTTTTATCCTGGACGAAATTTTGCCACAAAGTCTTAGAGGTGTGACAATGAAAATGTAAGAGGTTCTTAATAAAAAAAGAGGGGAATTGTAGTATACTTGTGAAGACTTAAAGAAAACTGTTTGCAGCTGTTCGGTACCTTCATAGTTGCAACGGTTTCTTGTGCAGTTTTTAAGATGGAAAATATTTAAGGAATGAAATACGGGTAGAGAAGAAAGGCGGAATCCGAATGTTTAAGAAAAAGTTTCGATATATGGCAGCAGTCCTTGCGGCAATAATGATCACACAGGGCAGTTTTACCGCGTTTGCGGATGAAATTGGACCGGGTTATGATGAGCAGAATAAGGCATCCACGGATACCAGTGTAACGGATCCTGCAAATGCATGGAAAAAGGTAAATGGTGTTTATGTGGACAATAATGGAAAAACAATAGAGGGAGCGCTTCTCCGCGGCATCAGTGTTGCAAAATGGCAGGGAGATATCGACTGGGCGAAAGTTGCGGCAGATGATATATCGTTCGCTTTTATTAAGATGATGTCTTACGGATATGAGGGTGGTTACACCATGGATCCGAATTATGAGAAAAATATGAAGGGTGCTTTGGACAACGGAGTTCAGGCAGCTCCGTATGTTTATCTTCAGACGAAAACTGTGGAGGAAGCGAAGGCGGCTGCGAAATATGCTGTAGAAAAAGTATCCGGATACAATGTAAAGTATCCGATCGCTGTGGATGTAGAGTCAAAATATATCCTGGAGCTTTCGGTTCAGGAGCTCACAGATGTGGTAAACGCATTCTGTGATACGATCGCTGCGGCAGGCTACACACCGATCGTATACAGCGACTACAGCAAATTTACGACCGAGATGGACACAAAGCAGATCCACTATGATATCTGGCTTGCGAGATACGGCGCGGACGGTACATATGAGGGCCGCACAATCTGGCAGTGTACGGATAAGGGGCATGTAAATGGAATCAACGGAAATGTATGCCTGGAATTCGCTTACAAGGATTACGCTCCGAAAGCCACTAAGGGAACCGCGGTGGATACCGGTGAGTGGAAGAATGAGAGCGGCAAATGGTACTTCTACCGTGACGGCGGAAGAATGAGCGGCTGGATCAATCCGGATGGATACTGGTATTATCTGGATCCGTCTGAGTTAGGTGCTATGGTGACAGGCTCGACGATGACGATCGATGGCGTCAGCTATACGTTTGATGCAAATGGTGTGATGCAGTAAAACCGGAGCTTCCGGGGAACGGGCGGCAGATCAGCACATTTTGGATACTGACGGCCGGGAAAATGGTACGTTTTCTGCGGAAATGCGCAGTGAGCGGATAAAGGTTTCAGGATAGAATAAAGGATAAAAAAGAAGAACGGGGACGCGGTCTCTTGATGAGATCTGCGTTCCTGTTCTTCTTTTTAGATATACATTCTATAAATGAGCAAATACCGAAAAGTGCACAAAAATTATGACTTATTGTGCATGTAACACGGACATTGATTCGTTTAATATTCTTCATGTCTGCATGTGAAAGACTTAATAGTGCAGTTTTTCAAATTTGCTCATTTATAGTATACATTAATAAACAATTCCTGCTAATGGATTCTACAGGTGATTTTAACAAGTGGGAAAACTGGTACTTACGATTGTTGGTGGAAAAATTCTGTTTTTATTCTTCCCATGGAAGATCCACGATCGTCGGCTCGTGATGAACAGCCGGGAGAAATTTCTCTATGATATCGGACGTTTTGAGCTTCATGCTTGTGGTGTTGATACACGGATGGCAGCCGAAATATTCGTCCTTTAGGACATCAGAATCGATCAGAAGCTTTACATGGTCCTCCAGGTCATTCATGAGTCCCATGATGCTGACAGATCCGGGAGTCAGGCCGAGATATTCCTTCATATGGTCATCATCCGCAAAAGAAAGTCTCGCAGAACCGATCTGTTTGGAGAGAACCTTCGTCTTGAATTTCTTATGCCCCGGCATCAGGAGGAGGTAGAACTTCGTCTTCTGGGCGTTGCAGAGGAAAAGGTTCTTGCAGATATGGATCCCAAGGACTTCGTCTGCACCGTTGCATGCGTCGATGGTGAATGCGGCTTCATGGTCGAAGCGTATATAGGGGATATTTAAGGAGTCCAGGAGATCGTAGGTGCGGATCTCGGTCTCGATTCGTCCGGTGACGTCCTTCGGGCGTCCGGATTCGGCAACACGGGTATTTGATTCATTATTCATGATTTGTTTTCCGGCAGTGTCTGGAGTGTCCAGATGCTGCGTCCTTTCTTGAAAATGTGAGGAACAGTTACAACTGATTTTACTGATGTTTTGTATTCTAAGCCGGCAAAATCTGCATGTTTCATGCAGTATTTTCAGCTCAGAAAATGTCTAACTGTGTATAACGGCCGGAATTGTCCCAGGTAAAAAGTTTCAGTGGAATATTCCGGGAAAAAACGCTATACTTTATGTGTTATTATAATCATCCGCATTCCGGGAATCAAGCGGAATGTTTCAGATAAGAATGGAGAAATATTTATTATGGAATACAGGGAAAAGAAGTTTAAAGGTGCCGGGGAGAATGGAAAGAAGAGCTGGAAGAAAGAGAACGCTGGCAGAAACGGGAATAATGGAAGAAATGTGAACGGGAAGACCGAAAGAAATAGCGGAAGAAAAGAAACGCAGAATTTCGTCAGCGGTACAGAGAAAAGAAACGGAAGAAACTACGGAAATCCGGATAAAAGTGTAGAAAAAAAGCTGGGATATATTGATGAAAAATTAGAAAAAAAGTATGGCGGAGCATGGAATCCTACAGGGGAGAAAAACGTGAACGCTGGTGACAAAAAGAAGGCGGCATCCGCATCCAAACGCCAGGATGACCGCAAAACAGCACATGTTCGAGGAAAAAATGCATCTGTCCAGGCAGAAGCAAAAACAGAGCGGAAAAAATCCCTCTGTCCACATTTCAAGACCTGCGGCGGCTGTCAGTATCTGGATATGCCATATGAGAAGCAGTTAGAGCACAAAAAGAAAGAAGTCTCCGAGCTTCTCCGCCCGTTCTGCAGGGTCGAGGAGATCATCGGCATGGACGACCCGTTCCATTACCGGAACAAGGTCCATGCAGTCATGGCCCGCGACAGGAAAGGTCATATCATCTCCGGTGTATATAAAGAGGGAACCCACACGGTTCTCCCGGTGGAGACATGCCTGATCGAGAACAAAAAGGCGGACGAGATCATCGGAACGATCCGTGAACTTCTTCCCTCCTTCAAAATGAAGGTATTCGATGAGGATACTGGATACGGCTTCCTGCGCCATGTCCTGGTGCGCACCGCCCATGCCACAGGGGAGATCATGGTAGTCCTGATCACCGCATCCCCGGTGTTCCCGTCGAAGAACAACTTCGTGAAGGCGCTCCGCAAGATTCACCCGGAGATCACGACCGTGGTGCAGAACGTAAATGGCCGCGACACCAGCATGGTCCTCGGGGAAAAGGAACATGTGCTTTACGGACCTGGATTTATTGTCGATGTCCTCTGTGGCAAGAAATTCCGGATCTCCTCAAAATCATTCTACCAGATCAACCCGGTTCAGACGGAGAAGCTCTACAACCTGGCGATCGAGGCAGCAGGACTCACCGGAAAAGAGACCGTTGTTGACGCCTACTGCGGAATCGGAACCATCGGAATCGTCGCAGCGTCTGCCGCGAAGGAAGTCATTGGCGTCGAGTTAAACAAGGATGCCGTCCGGGATGCCGTAACAAACGCGAAGGCAAACGGCGAGAAAAACATCCGCTTCTACAACAACGATGCCGGAAAATTCATGGTCCAGATGGCCTCCCAGAACGCTCATGCCGATGTGGTATTTATGGATCCGCCGAGAAGCGGAAGCACAGAAGAATTCATGGATGCTGTAGCGATCTTGAATCCGGACCGCGTGGTCTATGTGTCCTGCAATCCAGAGACGCTGGCGAGAGATCTGGCGTATTTTAAGAAGAAAGGGTATAGGGCGGAGAAGGCATGGGCTGTGGACCAGTTCCCGGCCACCAGCCATGTGGAGACGGTTGTCTTGCTTTCCAAGGGTGAGGTCGACTCGAAAAAGATTCGGGTTGAGTTCTCTTTGGAAGATATGGATATGTCCGAATTTCAGGATGGGGCAACCTACACCCAGATCAAAGACTATGTGCTGGAGCATAGCGGGTTAAAGGTATCCAACCTTTATATCTCACAGATTAAGAGGAAATGTGGGATTGAAGTTGGCAAGAATTACAATTTGCCGAAGTCCGAGGATTCCAGACAGCCCATGTGTCCGCCGGAAAAAGAGAAAGCAATCCGAGAAGCATTCAAATATTTTGGGATGATCTAACATCCCGCAAAATGGAGGTTTCTTATGGATAGATTGATTTCTTGTGAGTTTAACATGGATACCGCTTGTGTGGAACTGAAATTTTTAGATGGCAGCATGATTGCCATTGATACCATCGCCGTGGAGAATGAGGTTGCCGATAATATGTATCAGCGGTCAGAACTGGACTATCTGATCTACAATGATCCGATTGGATATGCTGATTTGATACTGAACGGTAATCCCGAAACCTATTTGAAAACTGTAACTGAATACAAACCGCTTGATAGCTAACCAACACTTTGCCCGTGGGAGAAATTCTGCGGGCAATTTTTTTGTATCTTTTCTGTGAACTCTATTGATTTTGGCTGTCTAATGCGGTAGACTATGTGTAAAGTCTAATGGTGTAGACAGGGAGGGCGTGAATATGGATTTTCCGAAGATTCACGAAAGTGAATATCGTTTTTGTTTGATTATGTGGGAGCATGAGCCGGTTACTGCTGTCGAGCTTGTAAAGCTGTGCCAGGATCAACTCGGATGGAAAAGGACTACGACTTATACCGTTATCAAGCGTCTTGGAGAGCGTGGTGTGCTGAAGAACGACAATGGCACTGTTACTTCTCTCGTTTCCAAAGATGAAGCCCAGGCGTGTGAGATCGATGAACTGGTTGAGAAAAAATTCGAGGGTTCTCTGCCTGCCTTTATCGCTGCTTTTACAAAGCATCAGGCTATGTCCGAAGATGAGCTTGATGAGGTACAGCGCATGATCGACCGCATCAGGAAAGGAGGTTCACAATGAACGAACTCTTTTTGAAAATTATCAACATGAGTATATCTGCAAGCTGGCTTATCCTGGCTGTGCTGATACTCAGGCTTGTTTTGAAGAAAGCTCCCAAGTGGGTCAATGTTCTGCTTTGGGGTATCGTGGCTGTCAGATTGATTTGCCCGCTCTCTTTTGAGAGCGCATTAAGCCTTATCCCAAGTTCAGAAACAATTCCGTTGGATATTGAAATGGCGGCCAAACCCACAATAGACAGCGGTGTTCCGGCGATCAATAGTGTGGTCAATCCTGTTCTATCCTCATTTGCCCCACCACAGCATGTATTGACGAGTGCAAACCCGCTTCAGATTTGGATTCCGATTTTGAATATTATCTGGTTGATTGGTGTCGGCGCCCTTCTCTTGTATACCGCAGTTAGTTATTGGCGCCTATGTCGTAAAGTGGATACCGCTGTTCGCTACAAGGGCAACATTTTCCAGAGTGAGAATGTAAGTTCTCCGTTTGTCCTGGGCATTATCAAACCGAGAATCTATCTCCCGTTCAACATGAATGGTCAGGATCTGGAGCACGTTGTTGCCCACGAACAGGCGCACATTCGCCGCAAAGACCATTGGTGGAAGCCTCTTGGTTTTCTCCTGCTGACGATTCATTGGTTCAATCCTTTGATGTGGTTGGCTTATGTACTTCTTTGCCGTGACATTGAGTTTGCCTGTGATGAAAAGGTCATCAAGGAACTTGGCAACGAACAGAGAGCCGACTATACACAGGCTCTTGTGGTCTGCAGCGTCAACCGTCGCATGATTGCGGCCTGCCCACTTGCCTTTGGTGAAGTTGGTGTTAAAGATCGTGTGAAGTCTGTGATGAATTATAAGAAACCTGCGTTCTGGATTATTATTCTGGCAGTCATTGCCTGTGTGATCGTTGCGGTCTGCTTTTTGACCAACCCGATGGGATTCCAATTCGATGAAGCAACACACACCATCGTTTCTGCAAATCATTTTGATATGCGAAATGCGGATGACGCGGTGGCTATTGAAATGAATCCCGCACAGATTAGTGAGTTGAGTTCTCGGCTGGCCGGGGTCAAGAACACGAAGAAGAGCGACGAATATGGTGGATTCACACCGGGATATCAAATCAGCGCACTCCTGGAGGATGGCACATATATCCGGATAAACGGTTATTCTCTCTCCGACAATGATATGGTAGATATCGAGTGGAACGGAGAACGGTATGTTGTATCCGACGGAGAGTTCCAAGATTATTTGAGTAGAATCTGTGTGGGAGGAGATGTCGCAGTTGCTGAACCTGTACCGTCTGTTACAAAATGGTTTGACTATCTTGAAACACCAGATGAGATGCAGTGGGGTGGTCGCCATGAGATTAATCTTCCAGAGTTCCCGGATGTGACTTTCCGTTGGACTTATGGAGAAATGATGGCTGTTACGGGTAACGAAATCACTTCGTTGTATACCGGGATGCCCATCTGGAACGCCTATTTCTGCGACCTCACCGGCGACGGCTTGCCTGAGTTGTGTTCTACAATCAGTTGGGGATCTGGCATGATTGATAACCGTGTCACCATCTATGACTATGCAAACGGAGCAAGCTATGAACTGTCTGATCGAGGATATTTCGATTTTACCCTCAGATTTAATGAAGCTGACGGATACCTCTATGTAGATAAAAAGAAATATAATACTGATGAACTGGTAGAAACTGGTCGATTGGTTTTCAAGAATAATTGTATTCAGATTGAAGGTTTTTCCAACGAAGCGCATCAGGTTTTCCAAGCTGAAATTCTGGAAGATCATAATGGTTATTATCTTGTGAAGCCTGTTGAAGGTAGCTGGGAACTGAATAGTGCAGACCGAATTGAAGTACCTATCAGAAATGCTCATCCATCACCAGAACCTGAAATCGGAGATGTGATTGAAATTGAATACTCCGGTGAAATCCTTGAAACTTATCCTGCACGAATTGCGGATGTTTATGGAATCAAGGTTATAAAGCAAACCGAAACATGGGACTTAATCCCTATGGTTATGGTGAACGGGACACTGTATCTTGATACTGGCCATGAAAGCAAAATAGAAGCAAGATGTGGTGTTATGGATGGAGAAATCACATCCCAGGTTGATGGAAATAAACAGCCCAGCGTTGACAATCAATCCAATTTTGGTACAGGATATGGTTATCAATACGGGGCAACTGAGGGAACCATTGAACTCTTTATGAATGGCAAGTGGTGGATCTTTGCTACCGAAGAAGCACGACAGAAAATCCAGTTCCCGTCCATAGAGGATGAAATTTCTAAGTTTTATCTGACCATTGGCTCTGAAGGCGTTAAGAGCATCAAGCTTTCAATGCCAAATTCCAGTGGCGGCTTTGAAAATGCAGATGGTTCTCTGCTCAAGAAAGGCGAACGCATCTGGCTCGAAAATCTCGATGGCTACACTGATCTGCGAGGATTAACAATAACTGCCCTGGGTGAAAACGGAGAAATCATCTGGACAGCATCAATTCCAGATGAAGAAGAAAACAAAGGATTTACCCATCTGGTAAATGATGATTGGGAAATCACAAATATCGAATAATTAGTTCCCAGCAAATAAACCGCTGCAATTCTCATTCCAAAGTGGGATGGATGTTGTAGCGGTTTTTCTTTTTATGGTTCAAATGCCACCATTGTTTCCTTTGGTAGTTTCTCATTTTCACAGTTCAGAAGATAGGCTACGGCCTTGTTCGTAAAGCGGTTGGTTTTTATCGTATCCCAATCGGCAAGATGGATGATCTCTGCTGTGCTGCTTTCAAAATCAAATGAAATCTTACCCCATTCGCCGTCGCAGTCTGCTTGGTATTCGTAGATTGCGGCGGCGATTTTCTTTTTTCGCTTGATCTTGGATTTCTGTTTTAGCCGGACTGCATGGATTGCGCCCTCGGCAACCAACAATTCCGTCAACTTGTCCACTGCTTTTCGGTAGGCTCGTTCTGCACCGCTGGCTGTACTGCCCTCAAACATAACCGCCAGTTCTTCAAAGGTGGGGCGGTTCTTCCATGAGCCGACACGCCCACAGGTCATACAGATCGCCAGCCGCTTTTCAAGCAAGGTTTGCTCCCGGTAATTCAGTTTCTCAAATGCCCGCTGCACCTTTTCTGCCTGTATGCCGTTCCAGAGGATATCGGTATAGTTCCAGCTATCGTCAAGGGCTACATCCTCGCCTGTTTCCTCGCCGTTCTCGTCTGTCACATAGAATGGCTGCTGATTGCGGATTCCACGGACAACTTTCAGATATTCTTCCGCAAGGGCAAGATCGCAGTTGTATTTCTTGGAAAATTCGTTGACCGCATCCTTGGTATTGTGGTACAGCCAAGCCATTGACCGCACCATTTTGTAATTGGTCAGAGAGGACACCGACCATTTTTCTTCGCCCATGCGAAAACGGAGCATAGCATCCCGGATGAACGGGAAAATGTATGTAGCATACTCTGCACCCTTGGCAAGGTCATAGTCCATCAGCTTTTGGAGCATTTGCTCCCGGCAGGAGAGCTTTATATCTATAAATCGGTCTGTGTCATACAGATCGCCGCCATCCACACCGAGAAAGTCTTTGATGCGCTTGTTAAGTTGCGGCTCGTAGTGGTGTAGGAAGAATGAGAAATATATCAAATTCTTTTCCTGCAAGGCAGACAGGATATATTCGTTCAGATTGCCCACCGCTGGAGGCTCCGGTTCCAGTTGGAAGATGCGCTCTGCCGCATAAGGAATGATGCCGTCACCGTGCGGATTGACAGCGTGTTTTGGTATGTATCCGGTCATGTCCCATGAAAAATCACTCAGCATAGCGCACCTCCTTTCGGTTCTTTCTCTATCAATATCGACAGTAATTATGCATCGAACTTTTTGTTAGTAGTATTATTTTCGTCGTCCATCATATCACTTAGCACGGCAAAAGCTTGGCTCAGCGGCACAGCCTTAGAAGTCCAGTTTTTCAAACTAAACAAGTTGGAAGATTCATCAAACACATCAAATTCGTCTGTCCCATCAGTGATTTTCTTCAAGTACAACATTTCTATCAAATACAAAGCTCCCAAGATATTTAGTACATTCTCCTGCTTTGCTTGCTTCAACTGCTCATAGCGGTTGTGCTTGACATCTGTAAATGCTCCCCACCATTGCAACGACTGTGCGGGCTGGGTAATATCCCAATTCATAAACGGTTGTATTTCGATATCGTATTCCTGTACACTGATTTTTTGATTTTTTATATCCGGTGTGTTGGTCAAAATATACTGTGCATAGTCTGCAACCGTTTTTCGATCCGTTGTATTGAAACCGCAAAACTCTTTGAATACAGTATCCAACTCTGCCCCTATGGCTTGAATTAAGAGGGCATATCCGTTAGAAAATGCATCAAAATTGTCCTCATGTAGTTCTACAAACTCTATTGATTCAACAAAACGCTTTTCGAGCATTAAGTAGTATTTCCAATGATTCTGACTAAGTTCTTTTCTATTCATGTTTGTCCCTTTCTTTGTATATTTTTGCACTTGCTTCCTTTTTCAAAGCCGCCTGGTCCATTTCTTTTTCATAAGCTCCCTTGGCATAGGCTACATTGCTCAATGCCCGGAGCATCTTATCTTTTGCCAGCTTTTTCATAACCTCTGCAAGATCAGCGTCCAGAGTACCACGCTTCACATAGCGGTTTATGGTGTTCAGCCGTTTCTCATAAATCTGTTTCACCGGATGATCGTCCGCAAGCTCCCGTTGTTCTCTGCCTTTCAGGTTGCCGATCTGCCGACAGGTGCGGTGCAGCTTGTCCCCCGGTGCATAGCCGCCACAGTATTTGGTGTGCCGTGCGTTGGTGGTCAGAAACCACTTGCCGCAGATTTTGCATTTCTTCGGTGCATGACCAACACACAGGCCCTCAAAGAGATCAGACCGGAACATCCCTACAAAGGATACATAGTGCATCCGCTTGACCAGCTTCGCAACTTTTTCGCCGGGACGGATGACGGATACATACTGAACGGAATTGTTCAGGGTAGACATCCAGGCATTGCCTTCCGTGATGGAAAACTCCGGCGGGAAATAGCTGCCGAACATTTTTGCAAAACCCTCTGCGGTGCGGTCTGCTTCGTTGCCGTCTGTTTTTTCTGCAAAATCAAGCATGGCCGTTTGGTATTCCCCAAGGGAGTATGCCAGATGCCCGAAAACTGCGGTATAGCGTTGGAGCATCATCGCATCGGTAAAGTTCTGGATTTCTTCAAATTGCAAAGAATTGGTTGCGGCTTTTATGGCAAACTCCACATATTTCAGCGCATTGTCCACAGTAAAGGCTTTTTCAATCCGTTCTCTGTGCTTTGAGATATTCATATAGGAGAACGGCGGTGTTTGACTGAGAATATCGAGCATCGTCAGAGCAGCTTCCTTTGCAATAGGACAGAGTGCAGAAGCATCCTGTCCGGCGTTTAATATTCCAAGCAGCAGATTGATTTTCTCGCATTGCTCGTTTATTTTTGCAATGGTATTCACAGGAACATTCAGTGCATCACAGGCAAGCGTACCGACAGGAAATGTTTTGCTCTCATATATGACCGTATCCTGCCAGAAATCCAATGTCATCAATTCTTGATTCATGCTTGCCCTCCTGTCCTGTTTTTTCATTTTTCTAATTATATCATGTAAATGTGAAGAAATCTACGTCCTCAGATAAGTTGTCCTGTTTTTTGAAACAGGATTGTCCTGTCATTAGCCTGTTTTTTGAAAAATCCGTCATAACCATAATAGAAGGAGCGAAGCACCTGCCAATCACGGCGGGTGCTTCGTGCTTTCCAGAATATTATGAACGGAGGGTTTTCTATGACAATCTATGAAACCATCAAGGCGGCAATCAGCGTCAAGCAAGCCGCCGAACACTACGGGCTGAAAGTGAGCCACAACGGCATGGCTTGCTGCCCGTTCCACAACGACAGGCATCCGAGCTTGAAGCTGAATGAGGACTATTTTTTCTGCTTCGGCTGCGGAGCCAAAGGGGATGTGATCGACCTTGTGGCAAGGCTGTTCAATCTGAGCAGTTATGAAGCAGCGCAAAAGCTGGCTTTGGACTTCGGGCTTGACCCGAAACCGCCCACTGCCGCAGCTATGGTCAAGCCGAAGCGTCCCTATATCCGTCAGTTCCGGGAGGATGAAATGCTGTGCTTCCGGGTGCTGACGGATTATTTGCATCTGTTGGAAGATTGGAAAGTGCGCTATGCTCCCAAGACACCGGAAGATGCTCAGGATGACCGTTTTGTGGAAGCCTGCCAGATGCACTGCCATATCGAATATATGGCAGATGTGCTGATGGTGGGTGATCTGGAAGAACGGGTGGCATTGGTGGACAAGCTGATGCAGGACGGCAAAATTGCTTTTCTGCAAGAGTATACCGCACGAAAGAAAAAGGAGGTGGCGCACCATGGCGAAGAACCGGAAAACGCCTGATATGAACTTGCCCATGTGGTTTGACGGGCAGAACATCAACGAAGCTCTGTTTTGTGAAGAATTTCTGCAAGAGCGCAGGATCATCTTCGCAAACGGAGCTTTTTTCACGCCCGATGGTCGAGTGACGGACGATCTTCCTCTGCGTGGGGAGATTTACGACAAGCTGAAATTCTGTGCCGTAAACAATATCCCCCGGAAGATCACCAACATTCTGGAAGTGCTGAAACTGGAAGCGCAAGTGCCGGACTTTCCACCGGAGCAGGATCGGATTCATTTGTCCAACGGTACGCTGCTATTGAACGGCACATTTACCGAGGGCAGACCGGCTATCGTGCGGAGCCGTTTGCCGGTTGCTTACAATCCCGATGCTACTGCGCCGGTGATCTGGCTGAACTTTCTGGATGGGTTGCTTTACGTCGAGGACATTCCAACTTTGCAGGAGTTTATCGGCTATTGCCTGATTCCCTCCAACAAGGGGCAGCGCATGATGGTGATTAAAGGCAACGGCGGCGAGGGCAAATCCCAAATCGGAGCTGTGCTTTCTGCTATCTTTGGCACGAATATGAAAGACGGCAGCATCGGCAAGATTTCCGAAAACCGCTTCGCCCGTGCCGATCTGGAACACATTCTGCTGTGCGTGGATGATGATATGCGGATGGAAGCCCTGCGCCAGACCAACTATGTAAAATCCATCGTGACCGCACAAGGCAAGATGGATTTGGAACGCAAAGGCAAGCAGAGTTATCAGGGCTGGATGTTTGCCCGGTTGCTTGCGTTCAGCAACGGTGATCTGCAAGCCTTGTATGACCGCAGTGACGGATTTTACCGCAGACAGCTTGTGCTGACTACCAAAGAAAAGCCTACTGACAGAGCTGACGATCCTGACCTTGCAGAGAAGATGAAAACCGAAGCCGAGGGCATCTTCCTGTGGGCATTGGAGGGTTTACAGCGGCTTGTTGCCAACAACTTTCAGTTTACGGAGAGTGACCGTATCCGGGAAAACAGGGAAGCGGTCAAGCGTGACAACAACAATATCTTTGATTTCATGGAATCGGAGGGATACATCCGGCGTAAAGCGGATGCGTCCATTAGCTCCAAGGATTTCTATGAAATCTACCGGATGTGGTGCGAGGAAAATTCCCTTGCTCCGCTGAAAGCCCGCAGCTTCAGCGACGCCATGATTGCCAATGCCGGGAGATTCAATCTGGAGCATTGCAACAACATCACCAACTCTGCCGGACGGCGGGTTTGGGGATTCATGGGAGTGGAAGCCATTGTACGACCTCATATAAATGGGTTTTACGGAGATTCGCCGTGTACGTACGTACCGGAGGAATGGCGGCAGGTCGAGTAAATCCCATTACTGGTACGTATGTACGCAGCAAAAGAGCGTAAAACGCTCGTTATAGAAACAGCACGCATCCTCTCGTTCGGGTTGTTTTGATATTGTCAATATTGGTTGACACATTTATCTCAAAGATATCATTTCCTATGCAGCCAGGCCCAGAGATTGGTAGTAT
>NZ_WQPW01000061.1:0-325 GCF_018785465.1 Clostridium sp. MCC328 | reverse complement strand
TGGTCTCGTGTTTACTTGATTCTTTCGGTTACGTATCTTTCGATACGCCTCGGATGTCTTGTATCTTAAATATTTAAGATCAATTATTTCAATATGCGGTTTTCAAGGTACGTTGCGAAATCGAAACTTTAGAAATGTGTTGGAAGCTTGCTTCCATAAGCATTTATGAAGTTTTGATTTCATAGCGTGCCTGCACGCGACTGAGAAAAACGAAGTTTTTCGAAGTGCAACGTACAAAGACGCTAAGTGGAGATGGAGAGATTCGAACTCTTGACCCCCTGCTTGCAAGGCAGGTGCTCTCCCAACTGAGCTACACCCCCATGGA
>NZ_WQPW01000060.1:0-28014 GCF_018785465.1 Clostridium sp. MCC328 | reverse complement strand
ATGTTTAGGCTACATGGGTCAATTTTGGGATTCATGGTACAGTTACCAGTTCAGATACTGCTCCGTGAATAATTCAGGCTCATAATAGTCTTATGAATATCTTACAGAAAATTTTTACAGACCATTACGAAGAAATTAAATATACTCTTCATCCCAGAAAAACTGAGATAGAAAATATCGACAAGATGATTAACTGTGGCGATTCATCATTCGGCGGCGCAATGTATGGCTGTCCTCACTGCGGAAAACTCAAATTCGTTCCTTTCCGCTGTCACAGCCGTTTCTGCCCTACCTGTGGCAACAAA
The DNA here is from genome assembly GCF_018785465.1 of Clostridium sp. MCC328. Lineage (NCBI taxonomy): Bacteria > Bacillati > Bacillota > Clostridia > Eubacteriales > Clostridiaceae > Clostridium > Clostridium sp. MCC328. The sequence goes on along the minus strand of NZ_WQPW01000060.1, from coordinate 27,709 downwards.
TATGCCATAGAACGCACCACCAGTATGTCCTTTAAGCTGGTAAATGTCACACATCGCCATTGCGTTTTCACAATCGATGAAAATCTTCGCGAATCCTTTCTCAAGGATCGTTCTCTGCTCGATTGTCTGTTCCACTCTGTAAACAGCGTGATCTCTCGTATGTTCTACAAAATGAATAAGTCCAAAAACTTCACGCCCGGTTTCATTATGGTTTTACATACTTTTGGCAGAGACCTGAAATGGAATCCGCACATCCACTGCCTCTTATCTGAAGTCGGATACAGTGACGATGGTTTTTGGCGCCATGTCAAACACTTTAATTACACTTATTTACGTAATGCTTTCCGCACTGCTCTGCTTAATGAAATGGAGTCCAAAATCGGTCCTTCTTTCAAAAAAGTGAAAGCGGATTGCTATACGGAGCATAAGCACGGTTTTTACGTTTATGCCAAACCGAACAAATGTGACCCCAAAACAGTTGTCAAATATATCGGTCGATATCTGGGGCGTCCTGTCATCGCTACATCCAGAATTGATAAATACGATGGCGAAATGGTTACTTTCCATTACAACCGACATGAAGACGAACAATACATAGAAGAAACGGTTCCTGCCATGGAATTCATTCAACGATTGATCCGGCACATACCAGAAAAGCATTTCAAAATGATCCGTTATGGAGGTCTCTATGCCCGCCATCGGAAGATTGATTCCAAGCTCCATCGTGCCATTTCAAAAAGTAAACATCCTATTTATCGCAGCTTCAATCAGTGGAGAACTGCTATTCTTTCCTCTTTCGGTTATGACCCTCTGGAATGTCCAGACTGTAAACACAAGATGATGTTTCTTGAACTTTATTACAATCACAAACGCGTATCTCTCGAAGAACTTTACGAGAAAGCAATGTCCAAATCTCGTGGAAAGCGTTCTTCTGCATAAATTCCTCAGATTTTATGATATAATCCTCTGAAAGGAGGATAAACTACCATGAAACAAAACATCGAGGAATTACGCAAAAAATATATGGATAATCCCCCAGAAGGTATAACTTCCAAGGACATTCGCCTTATGAGCGAAGATGAACTTCTGGATATGGATTATTTCTTAAATGATGATGAACTTGATGACGATTTTGGTGAAGAAGGTTTTTATATCTTCTAAACCAACATTCGTCTACTTGTTGTGCCCGCCTCTGTGCGGGCCCTTTTCAATTCAAGAGAGCGCCGCAGGCGGTCTTTCCTATAAAGTAAAAAAGCCATCGCGCAGAATTTTATTTCTACGCGATGGCAATGAAGCTATTGATATAATTCAGTTTTCTTTTATCTCTGTCCTTAATAACCTTTCTTTTCTCGCCCAACAAAACTTATCAAATAATCATTTCTATTCTGCTTCTACTTTCTCCGACGAAACTGCCAGAATTTTTCTCTGGCAGTTTTTGTACCTATTCCTGTTTCTTTATTTTCAACTCTCCCTGAATTTTCTCAAAATCAAACCCCGGTGTTGCTTTCACTACCGCCTCGTATATTTCTTTCAGCTGATCTTCCGATGTTTCCAGAGCATCCGCAATCTGTTCCAGGGACTGGCCTTTCCGTACTTTTTAATTACTAATTCGATCTGGTTCTGTATGCGTCCCTGATCCAAGCCACTGCCATATCCACTATCGTATCCATTATCATAACCTTCCTCATATCCGCATTCCCTCACATTTTTCAGATGCAGTTCTTCGTTATATTCTGTCAATACCACGTTTCGCACCTCCGATCTGTTTTTCTTTAAAAGATCCTTCAGTACTCCCTCTTTTAAGGACTTACTGATTGCTTCATCTACAGCTTCCTCCAGCGTTTTTCCGGCACGGACTCCCTGTCTCACAGTTTCCACAAAATAAGAATAATCGTGCAGTGTCTGGCACTTCGCCATTAATTCCCGGTTATACCCATAATTAATATTTAACATGATCGCAGTGCATTCCAGCGCTGCCTCCTCATCCTGCCCGCCTTCAAATGAATCTGACAGCCGGAGAATCTTTCTTTCCGGTTCCTTCTTTAAACCGTTATAAAAGACAAGAAACTTCGGCTTTGGGATCATGATCTGCTTTTCGGAATACATATCAAGATGGTTGCTTTCTACCCATCCCTTTATCAGATCTCCAAAATATATAGTTCCCCTCAATGGCATGTTTGGATTACTGGTACTCTGGGCTTCATACAAGTTCAGATAATGCGCAAACAAGAATGAGACATCATTTTTCATCCCCATATACACTACATCTTCCAGCGTATTGATCTCCAGATCGTCCGCATTCGTATACGAACTTCCGTTTACTGCGTTATACAGGCTCAGTAACTCCTCCTTCCCATGAAACACCAGTCGGAAAAGGCTGTCTTTAAAGTTTCTCTTTACTTTCGTCATAGTTTCTCCTTTCATTGTACACGATATAGAGTTTTTTTGCAATTTCGTGGGAACGATTTCAGAACTGAAGTCAGATACCACAGACGCCCGGAATCACGGGCAGGGATCTCCAGGAAAGAGACCTGTTTGATAATCTTATATTAGCATATTTGCCTTATAAAAGAAAGTGCTATAACATATAAGCGTCTCTTTTCGTACCAGCGATTTTCAACAACATTTCTTTTTCAACCTTACAAAAACAGATTGTTTTATTTTGTGAACAATCTCCGCTATAATAAAGACAGTGAAAAACAGCTTATCAAAAATGTTTCATTATAGGAGGTATTATCATGGGTTGGAAAATTCTACTCCCGCAGGAAATTATGTCCGAAGGCCGTAAGCTTCTTGAGGATGCTGGTCATACCGTAATCGACGGCCGCGGATTTGAGACAGAGGACGTTCTCGCTGATTTCAAGGAATATCAGCCGGACGCTATGATCGTCCGTATCACACCGATCACACGTGAAGTGATCGAGTCAAACCCTAACTTAAAGGTTATTGTTCGTCACGGCGCCGGTTTCGACGCTCTTGACGTAAAGGCCTGCCACGACAACCATGTCCAGGCTCTCTACGCACCGGTCGCAAACAGCACCTCCGTTGCAGAGACAGCTATGTTACTCATCTTAGAGTGCAGCCGCAACGTGACTGTCCTTCACAAGACATGGGTAAATGACTTCTACAAGGCAAAATTAAAAGTCCGCAAGAACACATTAAACGGCAAGACCATCGGTCTGATCGGCTGCGGTAACATCGGAAGCCGCGTTGCAAAGCGCTGCCTCGCATTCGAGATGAATGTTCTCGCATATGACCCGTACAAACCGGCTTCTGAGTTCCCGGACGGCGTTGAGGTTGTCCGCGACCTTGACCGCATCTTCAAAGAGTGCGACTATGTTTCCCTTCACTGCCCGAACACTCCGGTTACCAAGAACATGGTAAACAAAGAGCGTCTCGCAATGATGAAACCGACAGCATTCTTAATCAACACCGCACGCGGCGGCTGCGTGGATGAGGATGCTCTCTATGAGGCATGCAAGAATGGCGTGATCGCAGGTGCCGGTCTTGACGCAATTAAGAAGGAACCGGTTGATCCGGCTAACCCGCTTCTTACACTCGACAATGTTATCATCTATCCGCATATCGGCGGCAACACATCTGAGGCTGCCCACCGCGCTTCCTACTTCGCAGCTATGGGTGTTCAGGAAGTTTACGAGGGCAAGAAGCCGACATGGCCGATCAACGATGTTGACTATGAGACAGCTAAGACATACACAGACACAAAGAAACCGGATACAAAACCGGCTGGAATGTTTGATTTCTAATCAATCGTTTGCCAACTTCTTTTCTCATATAATGAAAGCAGGCAGGACTTATCGGAGTGATAGGTTCTGCCTGTTTTACTATCTGTCTGTAAAAGAGGTCTGCCACGGAAATTTCATCTGGCAGACCTCCTCACAATACTTATTGCTGGCTCTTTCTTTTGTTCTCAACTCACTACAAATTTTTTTACCCACAAACAGACACATCTAATTGTATCTCTTCCATCAACGCTTTACCCGGATTTTCTCAATAATCTCCTGATAACCGGTCGGCTTACTGTCAACATACTGTTCTGCAAATTTATACGGCTCCAATGCCTCCAGACAATGCTTCGTAGCTACCGTCATTTCTGCAGATAAATCTTCTTCCCCAAGCATGGCGATCGATCCCTTTAATTCAGCCGCACGACGAGTACAATGCAGAGCTGTTCCTGTAACAAGACGATTCAGATGACTAGTAAACGGAATATCATCCATCGATTTTGAGATGGATGCAACAACCTCCTCTGTCACATCATAAGCATCTGCAGCCTGCAGCATCTCGATCATCAGACCTGCTATGCCTTTCATGTAAATGCTGCGCACCAACTTAATCGCAGAAGCAGATCCTGCTTTTTCTCCAGCCAGTGTAATTTTCATGCCATACGGAGTCATCAATTCGTAAAATTTAGCTGCACCATTACCACTGGCGGTAATCGGAACCTTATGCTTGTCTTTTGGTAAAGATCCAAGCATAGCGGCATCGGCAAACAATATTCCTGTATCCTTGATAGCCTCCCATATCGCTGTCTTCGTTACAGGTGTGGATGCACTCACATCTACATATACCTGATTTGGACGCAGATATTCTTTAATCTCGTTGCAGACATCCATTGTGAAAGATGATGGTACCGCCGCAAATAAAACATCTGCCCACCGAGCAATCTCCTTGGCAGATTCTACCAATGTTACACTGGCCTGATCTGCTCTGGCATATACCTGTTTCCCCATGACCTCATGATTCATCATGGCATCATTTGCCCGGATTCCTGTAATTCCCTCATTTTTCAATCCAAGAGAAATGTTAAACGCTGCTTCTCCGTAACCAATAAATCCAATTTTCATATGACAATACCTCCTGTAAACTTATAAAAATTGGTGTCTTATCTGACTGAGTTCGAGTTGAACGTCTATAAGACTTAACATGTGATCCCAATCAGCGAAGTAAGCATATTCCATACAGAATCACTGCACACCTCTTTTCCAATTCTTTTTACAACTTCATCATAATACAGATATTCACAATATTCAAACAATGTATTTTCATACTTTTAACAATATTTATTTGTTGTTACAACTCTACAAAATAAAAAAGTCATAAAAATCTCTCCTGTTAAAACCTTCTTTACAGGATTTATTTCTATGACTTTCCATAATCTATAATATGTATTAACACTCAATCGTTTGAAAGAAAAACAATTTCTCCACTCTGAATCGTAGTTTGAACTTTAAGCTGTCTATCTCCTATTCGACAATTTCCATCTGCATCTTCAAAAGAAACTCTTCCATTCTCCATTCGGCAAAGGATTAGATCTGCCTCATACCCTAAAGCAATTTTTCCAATCCGATCTGCTAACCCAAGACACTGCGCAGGGGTTACCGTTACCGCCCGAAGTATTTTATGAAACGGCATGCCTAAAAATAAAAACTTAGACATTACAAACGGCAAGTCCCACATGGTCGGAGATTGGTGGAAGGTTGCAGGAGTAGAATCACTGCTGATAATATCCGGCCACAATCCAGCTGCAACAGCTTTTTCGGCAATTTGAAAGTTAAAATTCACCTTACCGTTTCCAACCTCCATGAAAATGCCTCTCTTCTGTGCTTCCAGAATCCCTTGTTGGACACTCTGATCCACATTGAGAATGGTATTTCCCTTTCCATGGTAAGTATGACTGTAAATGTCACCCGGTCGAAGAAGTGCAGCTACTGACGATGCTTCTTCCGGCGGATCTGTCGTATGAACACATACAGGAAGCCCCAATGCTTCACCAGCCTCTACCGCTCTAAATAAGGGTTGCAGACCTAATTTTCCAACGATAGGACGACTGATCCGAATTTTAATGCCGGCAATTTTACCCGGATACCGTTCCATCATTTCCCGCATCTTTTCGATATCAAGAACCTCATCTCCTAATGGCTCATGGATCCCCTTTCCAGGTTGACCAATCGGTGATAGATTTAAAAAACTTTTTATCCGGAGTCTTTTGCCTGCAAGGTCACAATCATACATCGCTGCAAAATTTGCGTAACCGGCACTCCCCATATCCACCGCAGTTGTCACGCCTGCACTCAATAAATGGTTTGCATTCATACCAAAACCACTTCCGTGTTGAAAAAGATGGACATGCAAATCAATCAAGCCAGGAAACAAATATGCTCCTGCAGCGTTTATTTCCTTCCGTGTGTCATGCATTTCACTTCCTGTAGGCTGTATCAATGCTATCCGTCCGTTTTGAATTCCAACGTCTGAATAAGTTTCAAAGCCTGTTTCTGGATCCAGTAATATCGCATTCCGAATCAATAAATCCATCTTCATGAAAGGCATCCTCCTTCTATTGAAATAACCGTTCTGGATCAAACTATCTTTAAATTTTACCCATACAGCGGCCAGAGCATCGGGATAAGCACAATACAAGCCACAAGGAATACAAGCACCAAACCGATATTACTCTTGAGATAATCAGAGAACTTATAACCGCCGTACGAATATATAAGGTTTGCAGGCGGACAAGCAATAGGCGTCAAAATACTCATGGTAGAAGCAATACCAAGAACCATGATCATCGCAGAAGGCACAACGCCAATTTCATTCGCCACCGAGATAACAATCGGCATCAGCAGAGTCACAGTGACCACATTGGACATAAACTGTGTCATAACAGTAGTCAGGACAAAGATAACAATGGTGATAAAATATACATTCGTAGAATTGCCAATAATTTTGAGCAGCAGACTTGCAATCATATCCGCAGCACCAGTACTCTTCAACGCAGAAGCCAGTGGAGTCATGCCTCCGAGGAGAATGATGGTCTTGATACTGACCAGTCGATAAGCCTGTTCCTCCGTGAAGATTCCAAGTAAAACATCAACTACAGCACCCATGATTGCAACAATGTAGGAAGGAATACCCGTCTCTTTCTCGAATATCATACCTAAGAAAACGGCCAATAAAACTACAACTGAAGCAGTCTGCTTCCACTGAGGAACATCCTTTGAGACTTTTTTCTCAAATAATGCATTATTTACCTTGTCCATTTTAATATCAGGTAATAATTTATAACCGATAAAGTAGATATAAAGTACCATGATAATTGTCAGAGGTACGCCGATCTTACTGATCTCAAAAAAACCAAACGGATAGCCCAACTCCTTGATCTGATCACCTATAAGAACATTAATGGCAGCATCACCCACCAGAGTGAGACGACCACCGGCCATAGCTCCAAGGAACGCAGACATCAACAGCTTGGAACAGCTAAAGTCAGTCGATGCACAAATTCCCATGATGATCGGAATAAAAACAGCTACAGTTCCTGAATTACTCAGACCGGCGGACATAATACTGGATAAGATAAGAATGGCAGTAATCATCTGACGCTCTGTCTTAGCAAAACGTGTAACCTTTGCAGCTACCTTATCACAGACACCGGTTTCGAACAGAGCGCTTCCAACAATAACAACGCCGATCAGCATGATAATCGTGGTACTTGCAAATCCGGAAATAGCTGCTTTTGGTTCTACGAGCCCGGTTACAACTAAGGTCAGTAAGGTCAACATGACCGTCATGTTAACTGGGATTTTTTCCAACAGAAAAGAGACCACAGCACAGATCAAGATAATAATTGTAAGTATCGCAGGATTCATATAGTTTCTCCTTTTTTCATTTAAAATTTTGTGTGGTTTTTTGTTTAATCTGTACAGAACCGTTTTCTTAAAACCATCATTTTTGTTACAAGTTCATTTTAACATATTTTGTTTTTTTTATAAAACAATGTAATCTTTCATTATTAACAAATCTTCTTTGTTGACTTTATCTAATTATCTTTTCCCATCTCTCTTCCCAAAATAGATCAGAAAATTCCATTTTGTAAATCTGTTACCGCGCTCTCCTTCTATAATATGGAAGAACAAAAATCCCACCAAATACATCACAGCTTCTTCTGTCATATATTTGATGGGATTTTGTCTTATCTTTATGAAAATATTATGTTCTGATTTCGTATATCCGTTGCAAGCGTATTAGTTCTTACTAAAAAATCCATGTTTCTTCTTTGTTCCTTCCGATGTAATTCCCTTCATTGCATCGTCGAAACGCTTCAGGGCTTCTTTCTGCTCCTCCGTAAGCTTCTCCGGAACCGTAACAACCAGCGTTACATAATGATCGCCGCGGATGTTCTTATTTCTGAGTGACGGAACACCCTTACCGCGGAGACGTACCTTCGTGTCGGTCTGGGTTCCCGGTTTTACCTCGTACTCAACCTCGCCGTCGACGGTCTTGATCTTGATCGGACCGCCAAGTGCTGCTGTCGCGAAAGAGATCGGCACGGTCGAGAAGATCGCCGTCTCCTGACGCATGAATACCGGGCTTCTGGATACGGTTACCTCAACGAGAAGGTCTCCTCTCTCGCCGCCGTTCGTTCCGGGCTCTCCTTTTCCTGCGATACGGATGCTCTGTCCGTTGTCGATACCTGCCGGGATCTTGACCTGAATCTTCTTCTTGCTGGAGATATATCCGGTACCGTAGCAGTCCGGGCACTTCTCCTTGACGATCTTACCGGTACCTCGGCAGTCCGGACATGTCTGGACATTCTGTACCTGACCGAAGAAGGACTGCTGGGTGTAGACGATCTTACCTTTACCGTTACATTTCGGGCAGGTAACCGGAGATGTACCAGGCTTTGCGCCTGTTCCGTGACATTTCGGACACTCATCCTTCAATGTGAGCTCGATCTCTTTCTCGCAGCCAAAGATTGCCTCTTCAAATGTGATCCTTACGCCGGTTCTTAAATTTGCGCCGCGCATGGGACCGTTGCTGCTTCTTCCGTAAGCGGAACGTCCACCTCCGAAGAAATCTCCGAAAATATCTCCAAAGATATCTCCCATGTCGGCTCCGTTGAAATCGAATCCGCCGTAGCCGCCGGCTCCGCCTGCGCCGCCCTCGAAGGCCGCATGGCCGAACTGGTCATACTTTCTTCTCTTTTCCGGATCACTTAAAACGCTGTATGCCTCGGAAGCTTCCTTGAACTTTGCCTCCGCCTCTTTATCTCCCGGATTTGCGTCCGGATGGTATTTCTTTGCAAGAACTCGATATGCTTTCTTTAACGCCGCTTCGTCCGCATCTTTCGGCACGCCGAGGACTTCGTAATAATCTCGCTTGGTCTCTGCCATTTCTTTATTCTTACCTTTCCTGTTAGTGAGCGGTACCACGCTTCACGCGTACCTTTTTACGGAACCTGCCGACGGAAGCTTTCTTCAGACGTCACGGCTGAGTCCTGCCGCGGCAATATTTCCGGATCGTTGCCGATCAAAATCTTGATATAAGGCAACCGAAAGAACGCCCAAGATGGGGCGTTCTTTCGGATTTATAGTGCCTGACTCGAGCTGTCTTCCTGTTTTCATTTCACAAAAACAAGAGACCTTTGGCGTCCGCCAAATGGTAATTCCGGCTAAAAAGAACTTATGCAAGCTATCTTGCAACGTCCTTTCCAGCCCTCATTGTCGCTCGATCAAACTGTTATTTAGACTTCTTTGTAGTCGCCATCAACGACATCATCGCCATATCCAGCCTGGCTTGCGCTCTGTCCAGCCTGCGGACCTGCCTGGCCCTGTGCGCCTGCTGCGCCCTGAGCTGCCTGAGCCTGCTCATAAACCTTTGCGAAGAGCTTCTGCGCGCTGTTCATGAGTTTCTCTTTCGCTGCCTTGATCTCCTCGACCTGGGCGTCTGTCATCTGCTCTGCCGGAGCTTTGTTGATCGCTTCCTTGAGGGCATTCAAGTCAGCCTCAACAGCGGCCTTATCGTTTGCATCGATCTTATCGCCAACTTCTTCCATTGCCTTCTCTGTCTGGAATACCATGGAATCAGCTTCATTTCTTGTATCGATCGCTTCTTTCTTCTTCTTATCCTCAGCCTCGTAAGCTGCAGCCTCCTTAACAGCCTTATCGATATCATCCTTGGACATATTGGATCCGGATGTGATGGTGATGTGCTGCTCTTTGCCTGTGCCGAGGTCCTTAGCGGATACGTTTACGATACCATTTGCATCGATATCGAAGGTAACTTCGATCTGCGGAACACCTCTTCTTGCCGGAAGGATACCGTCAAGACGGAACTGGCCAAGAGTCTTGTTGTCTCTTGCGAACTCACGCTCACCCTGTACAACGTGGATATCTACGGCTGTCTGGTTATCAGCAGCTGTGGAGAATACCTGGCTCTTCTTTGTCGGGATCGTTGTGTTTCTCTCGATCAGCTTTGTAGCAACGCCGCCCATTGTCTCGATGGAAAGGGAAAGCGGAGTTACATCGAGAAGAAGGATGTCACCTGCACCGGCATCGCCTGCTAACTTACCACCCTGGATCGCTGCACCGATGGCTACGCACTCATCCGGGTTTAAGCTCTTGCTCGGCTCTTTGCCTGTTAACTGTTTAACCTTTTCCTGTGCGGAAAGCATACGTGTGGAACCACCTACGAGGAGAACCTTGGAGAGCTCTGCTGCTGTTAAACCAGCGTCTCTTAACGCGTTCTGTACCGGAATTGCTGTTCTCTCAATGAGATCACTTGTCAGCTCATCGAATTTAGCTCTTGTGAGGTTCATATCTAAGTGCTTCGGTCCCTCAGCAGTTGCTGTGATGAACGGAAGGTTGATGTTTGTTGTTGTTGCGGAAGAAAGCTCTTTCTTTGCTTTCTCAGCAGCTTCTTTTAATCTCTGAAGTGCCATCTTATCACCGGAAAGATCTACGCCCTCTGTCTTCTTGAACTCGTCGATCATCCACTGTGTGACACGGTTATCGAAATCATCACCGCCGAGGTGTGTATCACCGTTCGTCGCAAGAACTTCGATAACGCCGTCACCGATCTCGATGATGGAAACATCGAATGTACCGCCGCCGAGGTCATATACCATGATCTTCTGCTCTTTCTCGTTGTCAAGACCGTAAGCAAGGGCTGCCGCTGTCGGCTCGTTGATGATACGCTTTACATCAAGACCGGCAATCTTACCTGCATCCTTTGTTGCCTGACGCTGGGCATCGTTGAAGTAAGCCGGAACTGTGATAACAGCTTCTGTTACTTTTTCACCGAGGTAGCTCTCAGCATCTGCTTTTAACTTCTGAAGGATCATCGCGGAGATCTCCTGCGGTGTGTACTTCTTGCCGTCAATATCTACCTTGTAGTCGGTACCCATATGTCTCTTGATGGAGGAGATGGTTCTGTCAGCGTTTGTAACTGCCTGACGCTTTGCCGGCTCACCCACAAGTCTTTCTCCTGTCTTTGTAAATGCAACGATAGACGGTGTTGTTCTGACACCTTCTGTATTAGCGATAACTGTTGGTTTACCGCCTTCCATAACTGCTACGCAGCTGTTTGTTGTACCTAAGTCAATACCAATGATCTTACTCATAATGATTTTCCTCCTCTAAATTTGGAATATTAGGAATGAGTGGTCGTCCAGCAGTCTCTGCCGGATGATCACATTGTTTCAATGTTAGTTTGCAACCTGCACCATGCTGTGACGAACGATGGAATCTTTGTAGGTGTAGCCCTTCTGGAGTTCCACTGCCACAACATTCTCGCCGAGATTCTCATCCTCCACATGCATCACTGCGTTGTGGAAGTTCGGGTCGAACGGTTTTCCGACTGCCTCGATCGGCTTAACGCCCATATCATCGAGTGTCTTTACAAATTGCTTATATATCTTTTCCATTCCGTCTGCAAACGCGGATCCTTTCGCGTCTTCCGGAATGGAATTAAGACCTCTTTCAAAGTTATCGACGATCGGAAGGATCTTTTCGATTACATCCTTCGCACCGATCTCATACATTGCGGACTTTTCCTTGTCCGTTCTCTTGCGGTAGTTATCAAACTCCGCCATGGATCTCTTGAGCTTGTCATTTAACTCATCGATCTTCTCGTCCTTCGGATCTTTCTTCTTTTCAGAAGCTTTTTCCTCTTTTTCGGACGTCTCTTTATTTTCTTTTTCGGAAGCGGCTGTCTCTTTGGTTTCTTTTTCCTCAGAAACGGCTTTTTCCGTTTTCTCTTTTTCTAACTCTTTCTCTTTCACTGCTCTCTTCACCTTTCATTTTTAAACGTTTCGTTCAGCTGCGCAACTAACGATCTCAAGGTCGATACGACTTTTTCGTAGTCCATTCGTTTTGGTCCCACGATACCGATCGTTCCGCGCATCCCATCGCCGAGCGCATAATTTGCGGTTACGATGCTGCAGTCTTTCATGCTCTGGACCGGAGTTTCATCTCCGATATAGACCTGAATTTCATTGTCCGGATCATCCGTTTTATTCTGCTGCTGCCCGTCGATCAGTCCCCTGAGAAGTTCTTTATGTTCCAAAGTACCGATCAGCTGGCTCGCTTTTTCCGTATCGGAAAGCTCCGGGTATTTGAAAATATTGGTTGCCCCGCTGGTATAGATCTGGAGATCTTCGTCCTGGGACCGGATCACTTCACTGACTTCATTCAGCACCAGATCCACCACTCTTCTGTGGGATCCGGCCTGTTCTTTCATTTTTGCGATCACGCCAAGGTTGATCTCCTCGATCGTCAGACCGTTCAGGCTGCTGTTTAAAAGAATATTTAAATTCAGAAGCTCTTCGTCACTGAGTTCCTCATCGATCGTAACAAAGGAGTTTCTTATAATATTTCCTTCCACAACGACTACCACCAGAAGTTTGTGTTCCTCCACCTTCGAGAGCTGGATAAACTTTAACTTTGTCTGGTTGTAACTCGGTCCGCTGATCAGGGTCGCATAGTTCGTATTGTTGGCAAGAACCTTTGCAAGCTGCTTCAGAAGCAGTTCCACGCGGTCTACCCGCTGGATCATCAGTTCCTGCATATGCTCGACCTGACTATCTTTTTCCTTGATGATCTGGTCAACATAGAAGCGGTAACCTTTATCGGAAGGAATTCGTCCCGCCGAGGTATGCGGCTGAATGATGTAGCCAAGTTCTTCCAGATCAGACATCTCATTTCGGATCGTCGCGGAGCTGAGCTTCAGATCCGAGTATTTGGAAATCGTTCTGGATCCCACCGGCTCACCGGTCTCCAGATACGTCTGGATAATCGCTTTTAAAATTTTTTCTTTTCTCTCATCCAGTTCCAAAACTCTCACCTCTTCTTTATTAGCACTCTTTATTGAGGAGTGCTAACATTTACAGTTGTTACTATATTACTTAGTGTGTTGTTTGTCAAGGGCTTTTGATAATTTTCACATTTTTTTCACTATTTTTTTCATCGCCTTTTTCTACCAGGATTTTACAGGATCCGCCCGGCTTTCCCCTGGATTTTCCTGTGAATCCCGGGGGCTTTGCGTCACATTAAGAACATTTCTGCCATATGGGGGGACTGTTTGCGTCCTGGCAGTAATACCCAAAAACTTGACAAATTTGGAAAATTATGTATAATACATACTTGTTTCCAAATTGTTACATTTCTATTACACATCTGCATATAATTTGTAATAGATATGAAACAAAAAAAGAAAGGATTGTTATATGAAGAAATTTAGATTGACCATCTGTGTTTTACTGACCGTCATTTCGATGCTCTTAAACACCGTATGTGCATTCGCAAGTACCCCGAAAAACTCTGGCCACCTGGACAGCATCGATGGAAATAAGGTTTCCGGATGGGCGTGGAACTCCGCTGCCCCGGATACCCCGGTCTCCGTCACCGTCACTGTGGCCAACTCCCATACAGGCGAGTCTCTTTTATCTGAGACCGCCGAAGCTGATATCGAGCGCAATGACTTAAAGGAAAGCGGCATCGGAAACGGTGCCCACGGCTTTGAGATCATGATCGACTGGTCCTCCATCCCGGATGATACCTACATGATCAAGCTCAGCGTGAACGGCACAGCACTTCCGTTAGCTTACCAGTACAATACCGCAACAAAGATCATCAAAAATGCCACCCTCGTTTCCTTAGGTACATTTAAGACCACAGCTTACTGCCCGTGCAGAAGCTGCTCCGAGGGCTACGGCCGTCTCACAAAGACCGGAACCCAGGCGACCGCAAGCCGCACCGTAGCCGTTGACCCGCGGGTCATTCCGCTTGGAAGCCACCTTTTGATCGATGGTGTCGAGTATATCGCTGAGGACGTCGGAGGCGGCGTCAAAGGAAAACATATCGATATTTTTTACAACACACATTCGGAAACAAGAGATCACGGCGTTGAGCGGTCTGAGGTCTATCTGATCCAGTCTTAAGTTCATCTGCCCCGTTATATGAGTTTCCACCCGATATATGACAGGACTGGAAGGACATCCACTAATAAATTCTTCCTGCTACATGGCAAAAAAGGGAATCTCTCCTGAGCATGCGAAAATGCTCATGAAAGATTCCCTTTCTTAATTATACATATCTTATGTGAGTCAGGACCTCTCCTGAATTCACAGGCTTGCTCCTATCTTTAAACAGTATGCCCCTTCGCCACATAAAACGGCTGTGTATCCGTTCCTTTCAGCTCCTGGCCAACCTCAATCGTCACGTTCTTGTCTGTGACAACGTAATCCAGCCGTGCGCCTGCATTCACCACCGTATCCTGCATCAGGACACTGTTTCTGATCTTTGCGCCCTTTGCGATCTTAATGCCTCGGAAGAGAACACAGTTCTCCACATCGCCTTCGATCACGCAGCCATCAGCCACAAGGTTATTTTTTGTCTTACATCCGTTAATATATCTTGTCGGGTTGTCATCACGGATCTTTGTGTAGATCTGGCCGCCGGTAAACAGCGCGTCCAGATTCTCATCATCGAGAAGTTTCATATTCTCATCGAAGTAGCTCTTTAAGCCGCAGATCCTCGCGTAATATCCATCATATTTATATCCGCGGATATTGTACTTCTCAAGACGCGGTGCAAGGATATCACGCTCGAAGCAGGAGTATCCACGTACAAATGCCGCATGGATCTTATCCATCAGTGCTTCTCTATCCATAATATAAATATTCATGGAGAGGTTCTGTTTTCCGCACATTTCAGAATTCATAAAGATCCGTCTCACGCGTCCGTCATCAAGCTTTAACGTGTAATACATATCCCCGTGGGAACCTGCGCGGATCAGTTCCGCCGGAATCTCCTGCTCCGTGTAGGCAACCGTCACATCGGCACCGCTCTCGATATGTTCCGCTAACATTGCGTTGAAATCAAAATCCACCGCGATATTGGCGTCCATCATGATCACATACTTTTCTTTTTTGCTTTTCAGATACGGAAGGATGCTCTCAAGTGCCTCGACGCGTCCGCTGTAGACCTTCATATTTTTCTCCGCATAGGGCGGAAAAATACTGAGGCCTCCGTTTTTTCTGAGAAGATCCCACGCTCGTCCGGAGCCCAGATGGTCCATCAGGGAATGATAATTCTCCCGGACCACGATGGCAATATTGCTGATCCCGCAGTTTGCGAGACTGGAAAGCAGGAAGTCGATGATCCGGTAACGTCCCGCAAACGGGATCGATGCCATCAGGCGGTCACCCGCAAGCTCCGGCACCAGATTATCATAACTGTTTGGAAAAATAATACCGATCGCATTTGCATTGGAATTTACCATTGTTCTTCACCATCCTCCACATTTTTATTGACCATGGCGTTCGGGCCGATCTTTGCGCCCTTTCCGATGGTGATTCCGGAACCGATCGTCGCAACGCCGTGTTCTTCCCCCTTCGGCATGGATCCAACAACGGCATTTTCACCGATCACAACATTTTCCGCGACGATACAGTGTTCTACAACAGCTCCGGCCTTTATGACCGTTTTGCCCATGACAACGGCATCTTCGATCTTCGCTCCCTTTTCTACCCTGACACCGGAGAACAGGATCGAATGCTTAATACTTCCGTCGATCCGGCATCCGTCTGTGATCATGGAATTCTCAACGACTGCGTTGGAGCCGATCTTGTGACCGGTCATACCGCTGTTCCGGCTGTAGATCTTCCAGTTTTCATCAAAGATATCGATCCCGCTGTGTTCCGGATCAAGAACCTCCATATTTGCCTCCCAGAGGGATGAGATCGTTCCAACGTCCTTCCAGTATCCCGCAAAGTGGTACGCGTACATCTTCCGTCCGTCTTTTAAGAGGTTCGGAATGATGTTGTTTCCGAAATCATTCTCGGAATTCGGGTCTGCCTCATCCTCGATCAGGTACTTCTTTAAAATATCCCAGTTAAAGATATAGATTCCCATGGAAGCCAGATTCGACTTCGGGTTCTTCGGTTTCTCCTGAAACTCTGTGATCCGGTCGTCCCCATCCGCCACCATCAGACCAAAACGGGATGCCTCGTCCCACGGCACTTCCATAACCGCGACACTGAATTCTGCGCCTTTTTCCTTGTGGAAGCGCAGGAAATCACTGTAATCCTGCTTGCAGATCTGATCACCGGATAAGATGATCACATACTGCGGATCGTAGCGCTCGATGAACGGAATGTTCTGATAGATTGCGTTTGCGGTTCCCTTATACCAGTCGGAACCGGATGCCTTCTGATACGGCGGCAGTACATGTACTCCACCGTAAAGACGGTCGAGGTCCCACGGCTGGCCGTTTCCGATATACTCATTCAGTACCATCGGCTGGTACTGGGTCAGAATTCCCACGGTATCAATTCCGGAATTTACGCAGTTCGAGAGCGGAAAATCAATAATTCTGTATTTCCCGCCGAAAGGGACTGCCGGTTTTGCAAGCTTCTGTGTCAGTGCATAGAGTCTTGAACCCTGGCCGCCTGCAAGAAGCATTGCGATCATTTCCTTAGCCATAATAATATCCCCCTGTTTTTTGGATACAGTCTCTCCGTGCAAAATGTACAACCATGCATTTCATTGGATTGTACAAATCATATCACATTGTTGCCGTTTTTGATAGTGATTTTATGCACTTTTACCATGTTTTTTACATGATCTATATATGTATTCTGCTTTTTTATCCTCTGTACCATTTAAGCTGCGCTTATGATCTACTTGTTTTTTCTCAGCATGCATGCCCTTTTTCACTCCACGCAGGATCTCTGACATCGAAAACTACGGCTGAAAAAAAGCGCGGTCTCCGCAGGATCTTTAGTCCTGCAGAAACTGCGCCATAATATAATTGCTTACATCAAGTCCATAATCCGTCAGAACGAACCGGTCGCCCTGAAATACTGCCGCTTTTTCCTCCACAAACATTTCCATGAGCCCCGGATAGACGTCCTTCGCGGACACCCCGAACCTCCGCTCAAACTCCGGGAGGGACACCCCCGCTGTCATCCGTAGTCCCACATAGAAGAATTCCTCCTCCATGTCTTTCTTCGTGAGCTTTTCCACATCCGTAAACATCCCCGGCTTTTCTTCCAGATACTGCTTCATATCGGAATTGACCGCAAACCTACAGCCGTCCATGTAGGAGGATGCCCCGAGTCCCAGTCCCAGGTAGGGCAAGCCTGTCCAATAACCGATATTGTGGCGGCACGCTCTCCCCGGCTTCGCATAGTTTGAGATCTCGTACCGCTCATACCCACAGTCCCGCAGGAACCGCTTCGTCTCGTGGTACATCTCCCTCTCGGAATCCTCGTCGGGAAGAAGTTTCCGTCCCTCTTCGCTCCCGTACTTCTCACCGAAAGGAGTTCCATCCTCAATGATCAGGCTGTACGCCGAGATATGTTCCGGATTCAGGTCCGTGACCCGCTTTAAGGTGTCCTTCCAGGACTCGCGGGTCTGTCCCGGCAACGCTGACATAAGGTCGATATTGATGTTCGTGAACCCGCACTCCCGGGCCAGATGGAAGCTCTCCAGGAATTCCGCCCAGGTATGGATCCGGCCGAGAAGCTTTAGCTCTCTGTCATTTGCTGATTGGAGTCCAAAGCTCAGGCGATTGATCCCGGCCCGCCTGTAATCTGTGAGTTTCTCCCTTGTCACGGTTCCAGGGTTCGCCTCCATGGAGATCTCCGCGCCTTCCGCCACATGAAACGCCTTCCGCACATGTTCCATGATCCCGACAATCAGCGCCGAATCCGGCACGGACGGGGTTCCGCCGCCGATAAAGATCGTATCTACCGGAATGTCCCCGTATTTTTTTCCCATGGCGTCAATATCTTCCCTGAGCCGCCTCGTGTACAGGTTCTGGGTCTCCTGGTCCGTCGGAAATGAAAGGAAGTCGCAGTAAGCGCATTTTCTCACACAGAACGGCATGTGCAGATATAATTCCATGCCCCCGTTCATGCGAGAACCTCACTGAGCATCTCGATCTCGTCCTCGAACAGGCAGTATCCCGGATCATGGGCTTTCACCGCCGCCAGGACATCCTCGATCCGCATCCACTTCACAGACTCCACTTCTTCTTTCTGAAGCTTGAGTTTTTCGATCTCTACCGGCTTTTCATAAGCAAAAACATGACTCTTCTCATGATTCTTAAAGATCCGTCCATGGAACTCGCCTTCATAGTGTCCGTCATGGACCCCGACAAGCCGCAGGTCTTCCGGCTCTGCCGCAATTCCCAGCTCTTCCTTCAACTCCCTGAGCGCCGACTCCAGATAGTCCTGTCCCGCCGGAATATGCCCGGCGCTGGAGATATCGTAGCAGCCCCCGAAGGAGTCCTTCTCGCGGCTCCGCTTCTGTAAAAGCAGGTCATGTCCGCCGTCCCTCCGTCTTCTTACGACCCAGACATGGCTCGTCCGGTGCCAGTCACCGTTGAGATGGACCAGCGTGCGCTCTCTCACCTGCCCCGACGGCTCTCCATTCTCATCGAGGAGATCAAGAAGCTCCAGCGGTTTTCCGTCCAGGACCGCTTCCTTTAAGAGATCATCCTGGTAGCGGAGTTTCAAAGAGAAGAACGGTGCTTCCTCGTCGAGAAGCCGATGGAAGATCCGGTCGCCTTCCCAGAGGTTCAGGCTGTTGATCTCAGTCTTAGGAACCCACTCCAGAGTACCCTCATTGCAGTCTGCCAGCTCACCTGTAAAGCCATCTGCCGTGTAGAGGAAAATGTACTCCATTTCGGCATCATCCTCATTGTACATGAAAGTCAGAACGCCCCGAAGTCTATAGCTTGTGAGTGTCAGGCCTGTCTCCTCCTTCGTCTCCCTTAAAATGCAGTCCTCCGGGCTCTCCCCCCGCTCAAACTTCCCGCCAATGCCGATCCACTTGTCTTTATTGACGTCGTGTTTCTTCTTGATACGATGGATCATCAGGTATTTGTCATCTTTTTCAATGTAGCATAATGTTGTAAGCTTCATAATAGTTCCTCATCTATGTGCAAAAAAGTCCATTTCTTCGAACGATCTGAAATGGACTTTTTATCTGAATCAATATTTTAATTTACTCCTCGTCCAGCTTCAGAACGCTCATAAACGCCTTCTGCGGAATCTCCACGTTTCCGACCTGGCGCATACGCTTCTTGCCTTCCTTCTGCTTCTCGAGAAGCTTCTTCTTACGGGAGATATCGCCGCCGTAGCACTTCGCGAGGACATCCTTTCTCATGGCTCTCACCGTCTCACGGGCAATGATCTTGCCACCCACAGCGGCCTGGATCGGAATCTCGAATAAATGCTTCGGGATCTCATCCTTCAGCTTTTCGCACATCTTTCTGCCGCGCTCGTAAGCGGATCCCTCAAACACGATGAAGGAAAGGGCATCCACAGTTTCCTTATTGATCAGGATATCGAGTTTTACAAGCTGTGACTGCTCGTATCCCTTCAACTCGTAGTCGAAGGACGCGTAACCGCGGGATCTTGATTTCAGCGCGTCAAAGAAGTCGTAGATGATCTCGTTTAACGGGAGCTCATACTTTAAGAGTGCACGCGTCTCTTCCATATATTCCATGCCGAGGTAAACGCCGCGGCGCTCCTGGCATAACTGCATGATCGCGCCCACAAATTCTGTGGTCACCATAATCTCTGCGGAGACGATCGGCTCCTCCATATATTCGATCTCGGACGGATCCGGCATGTTGGACGGGTTCGTGAGGTCGATCACCTCGCCGTTCGTCTTGTGGATCCGGTATACAACGCCCGGTGCTGTCGTCACGAGGTCAAGGTTGTACTCGCGCTCCAGGCGCTCCTGGATGATCTCCAGGTGTAAAAGCCCTAAGAATCCGCAGCGGAATCCGAAGCCCAGCGCGATGGATGTCTCCGGCTCAAAGAACAGGGACGCATCGTTTAACTGCAGCTTCTCTAAGGCATCACGGAGCTCCGGATATTTCGCTCCATCCGCCGGATAGAGTCCGCAGTACACCATCGGTGTTACCTTCTTATATCCCGGAAGCGGGGACGCGCACGGATTTAAGCGGTTCGTCACCGTATCACCCACGCGGGTATCTTTCACATTCTTGATGCTGGCTGTAATGTATCCAACCATGCCGGCCCGGAGCTCATCACAGGGGATAAATTGGCCTGCGCCGAAATATCCGACCTCAACGACATCGTAGGAAGCTCCCGTCGCCATCATCTGGATCGGGGTGCCTTTCTTCACGGTTCCCTCTTTCACACGGCAGAATACGATAACACCGCGGTAGGAATCGTAGAGGGAGTCAAAGATCAGCGCCTGAAGCGGTGCCTCCGGATCTCCCTTCGGAGCCGGGATCTTATGGACGATTGCTTCCAAAACATCCTCGATATTGAGTCCCATCTTCGCGGAGATCCTCGGTGCGTCGTGAGCCTCAAGTCCGATCACGTCCTCAATCTCCTCCGCCACACGGTCCGGATCAGCGCTCGGAAGGTCGATCTTATTGATGACCGGGACAACATCAAGATCATGGTCAAGGGCAAGATACACGTTTGCAAGCGTCTGGGCCTCAATGCCCTGAGCTGCATCTACAACAAGGATCGCACCGTCACACGCCGCAAGGCTTCGGGACACCTCATAGTTAAAGTCCACGTGACCTGGGGTATCGATCAGGTTAAAGATATACTCCTCGCCGTCCTTTGCCTTGTAAACCGTGCGGACTGCCTGGGATTTGATCGTGATTCCGCGCTCTCTCTCAAGATCCATATTGTCAAGGATCTGGGCCTGCATCTCACGGCTGGTTAAAAGACCGGTCTTCTCGATAATGCGGTCCGCCAGCGTGGATTTACCGTGGTCGATATGGGCAATGATACAGAAATTTCTGATTTTATCCTGGGAATAATGAACCATTCATGTTCCTCTCTTCTATATGATTTCTTCTTTATATGATCCATTTCTCTGTCACTGCTTGTCGAACCATCAGATCTTTACTCCTGATCGTTCGGTCCATCGGAAAATACCTTTATACACAGGAATTTCTCCCTTGGGGAAAGAAATGGCAATTTATCATGTTAAATATAGCATTTTTTAGGTTTCCGCGCAAGCAGTAGTATGAGGTTTGAATGTGATAAAAAATAGACAAAAAGCTGACAAATTACAATTCTTTTATGTGTTGTAAAATCAATTGACATTCTATCCATTCTGATTTAGACTTTAATTAACATTTTGTCACGTATATTCAGGACTTTTCTTCGTCCCGTCACCCGTCCACCTTTTCTATCATTTCAGCAGCTATCCTTCATGTTCGCAGATCCTGTATATTCCTTGACCGTTCTGCGTTTTCTGAATGGCTGCCCGGGAGATAACATATGAATCAAACTCGGAAAAAACAGCAGTCCATGGACATGACCTCAGGGTCCATCACAAAGCTCCTGATCATGTTCGCGGTTCCCCTCGTGATCGGAAACCTTTTTCAACAGCTATACAACACTGTGGACAGTCTCGTTGTTGGAAACTTTGTCGGCTCCCATGCTCTCGCCGCCGTAGGTTCCACCACCAGCATCATCAACATGATCGTCATGTTCTTTACCGGTACCTCTGTTGGTGCCGGCGTCGTCATCAGCCGGTACTACGGGGCCCACGATGATGAAAAGCTTCACATTGCCGTGGAGACCACGATGGCAGTGACTTTCATCTGTGGGATCATTTTTACAGGTCTTGGAATCTTTGTTGCCCCCTATATGTTAAAATTTATGTCCACACCGGATGATGTCCTGCCGTCCGCCTCCGTATACTTAAAGATCTATTTTTCCGGCGTTTTCGGTCTGCTTGTATACAACATGGGAAGTGCTATCCTGCGTGCCGTTGGCGATACGAAGCGGCCGCTGTACTTCCTCTGTCTCTCCAGTGTCATGAATATCGGCCTTGACCTTCTTTTTGTAGTGGGCTTCGGCATGGCCATCGAGGGGGTTGCCTACGCGACGATCATCTCCCAGTTTGTTTCCGCAATTCTCGTGCTCATCGTTCTCACCAGAAGCACGGAGAATTACCGCCTGACCTGGAAGGACCTGCGGATCAACAAAAAAATCTTCCGGCAGATTCTCATGGTCGGACTACCGACAGGATTTCAGCAGTCACTGACATCATTTTCCAACGTGTATGTCCAGTCCTACATCAACACCTTCGGATCCAGCTGTATGGCCGGATGGAGCAGCTACTCAAAGATCGACCAGTTTGTTTTCCTTCCGATGCAGAGTATCGGACAGGCATCCACGACCTTTATGAGTCAGAACCTGGGAGCCGGGAATCTGCCCCGCGCGAAAAAAGGAACCGGTGTGGCTCTCCGGCTGGCACTCCTTATTACATTCGCCAGCGCTGGGATCCTTTTCCTCTTTGCACCTCGGCTCGTCGCAGTCTTCAACCAGGAGCCTGACGTTGTCCGGTACGGAACCATGTTTCTCCGGATGAACGTGTTCATGCTGGCATTCTGCTGCCCGAACCAGGTCGTTGCGGGCGCGATGCGCGGAGCCGGAGATTCCAGGACACCAATGCTGATCATGCTGTTCTCCTTTGTCCTGTTCCGCCAGATCTATCTCTATATCGCGACCTCGATCTGCAATACAGCCGCAGTTGTCGGATTCGGATATCCAGTGGGCTGGATCGTAGCTTCGGTTCTCGTAGAGCTCTACTATATGTCCGGAAAATGGGAGAAAAAGATCAATATGTAACCTCTTCCCATGTTCTGTTATTCTCCTGTCAGTACCTGATCCAGGAGATCGGATAACGGCATCATCGCCGCTTTCGCCTCCGCATACGTGTTTGTCTGGGCGCCCACCTCGATGAGGGCGGAACGCGCCCGGACATGCTCGTTATAGCGGAGGCCTTTTAAATAGATCTTTCGCGTAAGTCCCGGATATTTTCCAGCAGCCAGAAGCTGCATCTGGAAGCTGAACGCCAGGTTTTCCTTGAGATTTGGATTCGGAAGATACTCGATGGGGCCGTCCGGGCTCATGGATGTCCCGTTGAAGAACATGATCTTCGCGGTCTCCGTCCCGTCGATCTCCGTCACAAGTCTCGTCCCATCCGAGACGCCATCCCGGTGGACATCCAAGACCACCTCGATAGACGGGTATTTCTGCAGGAGACCAGAGATCCCGTCGAGGGCGTAGGTGTACGCCGCACTGCGGTCCAGCTTTCCGTTCCGGTAATCGTAGACGCTCTCATCATGGTAGACGTTGTACCCCTTTTCCCTGAGGAGCTTCGCCAGGCACTCTCCGAGGTGGATCACGTCCGCCTCCGAATTTTCCGGGTAGTCGGCGTAGGTCTCCTGGGAGTGGGTGTGGTAGATCAGGATCTGGGGGATGTCGGCGTTTTTTTCGATGGAAAGGTCCGCGGCGAGGAAATTCTCCGCCCGCATCAGGTCCCGGCCCGCCGTTGTTGTGGGGTGGACGTTGTAGAATTTTTTCATCAGGTAGTCGTAATCGTTGAGTTTTTCTAAAATGATGCCGGAATTTCCGGTGTTGAAGGTTCCTGCTGCGAGCAGGCCTGCGAGTGTCGTCTTTTCATTCTGGGATGATCCGTTTTCTCCAGTTCCGCTTTTTCCCGAATTCCCCCATTCTTCTGAACTTTCTGTATTTGCTCTGTCTTGTGCATTTTCATCCGCATTTCCGCTTCCCCATGCATTCTTCCTACGATCATCTCCGTAAACTCCCTGATTTTGTTCCCTGTCTGCGATCCATTCTGCCCGTAGCACCCCATTCTCATTCTCGATCCCAAATATCTCCTCATACTCCTTTGTCCGCCTGCTGCCATTTTTTCTGCTCTCCAGATAAAAAGCCGTACCCTCATCCTCCTTCCACGCCGGAAGAAATCCCCGCACCACATCATCCGCGATCCGTACCGCGTAATTTTCATAGAAATCCTTCCATGCGTCCGCACACAACCCACGTCCGAAATACAGCGCCGCCACGCAGACCACCGCCAACACGATCCACCGCCCGGCATACTGGATCATCCTGATGATATTTCCGATCATCTGCGCAACAAACAGGCGGTCCGCCTGAAGCATCCGCTTAAAATAGTACCATCTCCGCCTCATATCTGCCGCCTGATTCGCCGTTTCTTTACAGTTTATGTGAATATGCGGTTATTCAGTACCTGCGCAGCCATACTGCCGTCGCAAAATCCGAACCATATCAGCCAGGCACCAACAGCCATTTCCGAATAAAAAATGCAGAGTTTTTCACACATATCACGCGAATCTATACAGTTCTGAACAACGCCTCATGGATCGCCTCCGAGATCGTAAAGCTCAGAAAATCCACCCGCTCATCAATATCATGGGGCGTCACATACATGGGACCGAGGTCCGGCTTTAAGAGTTCCTTAACAAGCTCATAAGATTCTTCTACCCGAAGAATTTCCAGCTTCTTCTCTCTAAATTTTCTTTTCTTTTCACCATTTCGATCCCTGTCCGAGTCCTCTGCTTCCATCACCTCATCATCTTTTTCCAAAACATCACACCCTATCTTCTCCCTCAACACCTCCGTCATCGCCCCAACCGTATCATACACGATTGCTGCCGCCCCGACGACCATCGGAATCCCGATCGCAAACACAGGAATCCCCAGTGTCTCCTCCGTCAGCCCGCTCCGGTGATTCCCGACCCCGGATCCCGGCTGGATCCCCGTATCGGATAGCTGCACCGTGACTCCCAGTCTCCCGGCACTTCTCGCCGCCAACGCATCCACAACGATCACTGCGTCCGGCTCCGTCTCCTGCACAATGCCTTTCACGATCTCCGCCGTCTCCATCCCCGTCTGCGCCATGACCCCCGGCGTGATCCCGCTTAAGACCGGATACCCGTGCTTCCTGCAAAAATCCGTCCCATACTCCAGCTCCAGATGCCTCGTCGCCTGAAGATGCTCCAAAACCTTCGGACCCAAAGCATCCGGCGTCGCCTCCGGATTTCCCAGGCCAACGACCAGAGTTCTCACCGGCCGCCCCATCTTCTCCGTCTCAAGCCCATGCTCCTTTAGCATCCCCCGCAAAAGCCCCGCCAACTCCTCCGAGACCTCCCTGTGATAATCATCATCCTTCTTCGCCAGCGAAGCCGCCTCCACCGTCAAATACATCCCCACCGGCTTTCCCAGCGCCTTCTCTCCTCTCTCATCACACACCGCGACCTCCGTCACCCGGATCCCAGTCTCCTCCTTCTCCCACTCCCGCACCCGGATCCCCGGAATCTCACTCCCCTGCACCTTCTCCCTCTCCTCCAGCGCCAGATCCGTCCTCACTGTAAACTCCACATCCGCCTGTCTCATAAACACGCCTCCTATCTCAACTTTCTCCTTATTTTTCTCGCAAAAAAGCAATTTATGTATTGACATACCGGGAAATATTCGCTAGAATGTAATAGTATGTTTACATTGAACTGTCCGTGTCCAGGCTTTGATGCAAAACAAACAGAGATAATTTTTTAAAATAATATGGAGGTGTACAGATTGGCTAACATCAAATCTGCAAAGAAAAGAATCGTAGTATCAGAGACAAGAGCTGCTAGAAACAAAGCAATCAGATCCAAAGTGAAAACTTTCGTTAAGAAGGTAGAGGCTGCAATTACTGCTGGTGACAAGGCTGCTGCACAGGCTGCACTTCTTGCTGCTACAAGCGAAATCGATAAGGCTACTTCCAAGGGCGTATATCACAAGAATACCGCTTCCAGAAAAGTATCCCGTTTGGCTAAAGCTGTAAGCGCAATGGCTTAATTTATCATCGAACTGGATTATTACGCATAAATAAAAGAACCGCTGTTTCCGAGGGTGTGTCAGAAACAGCGGTTCTTTTTTATATCTCAGCACCGATCAATGTACCCAGCAGGTTCGGAGACTCCTGCTCGATCTTTCTTATCGGATCCAGCTCCAGCACCGGTCAATGTACCCAGCTCCATCCAACCCCCAGCGCAGGCCTGACTTCGGACCCGGGTGCCTGATTGCGGGGGCTCTGGCTTCCTCTTGGCTCGCAGGAAAATGCGTTGGAGGAAAGGTGACACTTGTCTGAGCGCAGCGAGTTGTGTCACCTTTTCTCCGCCCTTAGCATTTTTCTGCAAGCTTAGAGGAACCGCCCCTGAAATCCACCAGCACCCGAATCCGAAGCCAGGCCTGCGCGTCCTTTTGCCAAGTTGATCCAACCTTACTCATACTTCTTCGCAATCAGCAACTCCACCGCCAACCGATCCGAGAGTCGACCGGTTTTCACAGCCTCCTCCGATTCCACACAAAACTCCACATAAGAAAGAATCTGCTCCCTCGTAAACGCCCTCGCCTGCGCCATCAGCTTCCCCGCCACAAACGGCGGTACCTTCACCCTGGACGCGATCTCACTCTTCTGCGCCCCCTTCCCCGCCAATTCCTTCACCTGCAGAAGCTGGTTAAACTGCTTCGCGATCAAAAACATGATCCGCATCGGCGGCTCCTTCAGAGTCAGAAGATCCTCATAGAGATCCATCGCCTTCCTCGTATTCCCCGCCACGATCGCCGTCACCATCTCAAAGATCCGGTTCGTCACATGGACCGTCCCTACAGCCTCCACGTCCTCCTTCGTGATCACCTCGCGCCCCATGGTATAGCAGATCAGCTTCTCCAGCTCCATCCTGATATTCTCCATGTCATCCCCTGTCCGCTCCATAAAATACTCCATGACCTGGCGCGTGATCTTCTTCCCGTCCTTCGAAAGGATCCCCGCTGCCCAGCGCATCAGCTGGTCCGCGTCCTGCTTCTTTAATTCCGCTGCATACCCGTTGTCCTTCACCTTCTTGTAGAGCTTATTCCTCTTGTCGACCTCATTCTCCACAAACACCATACATGTAGACTCCGGGATCTCCGGGATATAATTCACAAGCTCCTCCGGCGCACTGCTCTTAAAAAATCCGCTGCCATCGATCAGCACAAGTCTCCGCTCAGCAAAAAAAGGCATGGTGTCCGCGAGACTAATGATCTCTTTCACATCCGGTCCCTTGCCCTCAAAATAATTATAATTCATCGTGTCATCCCCGGCGATCGCCTCCCGGAGACGCTTTTTATAACTGTTCACAAGAAACGGCTCATCCCCAAACAGCAAATAGACTCTCCTAAATGTCTTATCCTTAATATCCTGGTTTAAAGTCTGCATAGCCGCCTCCGTAAACTGTCGTATTGATCATCTAAAACTTTTCTTATTTTATCAAATATCCGAAATACGGTCAAGCCGCGCCTTTCTTCGCTGCCGTCCTCATGAGCGTCTCTGCATCGGCGTCCCACATGAGCGTCGATGAAAAATAGAATCCTTTCATTTTGTTTCCTCCAGACAAAATGCATTATAGAAACGCGATGTAAAATGCAAAACGGACTTTTTGTAAAATCCTTGTAAGCGGAAAGTGACATACTCCCACCACTTAGCTCACGCTTGAAGTGGGGGCTTCTCGTTCGATTGCCCCGTTGGGCAAAGCATTCACG